>NZ_JBFUBK010000010.1:0-88998 GCF_056405815.1 Pseudomonas sp. P1_F1_2
CTATGGTGACGTGAAATAAGCGCAATCCCTATACCAACCTGACTGAACCCCAGGCGTAAAAAAGCCCGCCCGATCCTCAACAGATCGGGCGGGCTTTTTTGTGTCGCGCGAAACCTGATTACTTCTTCAGTCCGTAATGCTCATCGAGCATGCCCGGCGCGTTCGGGGACTTGGGTGCGTAGTCGCGAGGCGGCTCCTGATTGCGCGGCGGCGTCAGACGCTCGCGTGGGGCCGTCGTCGCATCGGCGTGCAGGGCGGCCAGCAAGCGTTGGCGAGTCTGCTCGTCCAGGGCCAGGCGGTTGGCACCCTCGGCGAGATGATCCTGAACTTCCTGATAGCTCGCAGTCAGTTTTTTGACCAGGTTTGCAGTGCTGTTGAAGTGGGTGACCACCTCGTTCTGATAACTGTCGAAACGTTCCTGAATGTCATCCAGCTGACGTTGCGTGCTGCTGGGCGCGGCATTCGGCACCAGGCGAGCGATCAGGAATCCAATGGCGACACCCACAACCAGGGCAAGAGTCGGTAACAACCAAACTAAGAGCGAGTGTTCCACGAGTCCTTCCTCTATAAACGGCTTTGCTTTACGTTAACGGCTCGAACCTGCGCTGTATACCGCGATTCACTCGCAATAGATTGGCACAGACAATTTGCTAGACGAGTCGACCCGATTCGAGGTCACGGAGTTCCTTCCTTGCTTATGCGCGAAACCCATGTAGTGATTGATGGCCCGGTGGGTCAACTGGAAGCTTTGTATCTGGATAATGAGCAGCCACGCGGCATTGCGCTGATCTGCCACCCGAACCCGGTGCAGGGCGGCACCATGCTCAACAAAGTAGTCTCGACCCTGCAGCGCACCGCGCGCGACGCCGGTTTGATTACCTTGCGATTCAATTACCGTGGCGTCGGCGCTAGTGAAGGCACGCACGACATGGGCACCGGCGAGGTCGACGACGCTCAGGCAGCCGCCGAATGGCTGCGGGCCAAGCACCCTGACTTGCCACTGACCCTGTTCGGTTTTTCCTTCGGCGGTTTTGTTGCCGCAAGTCTCGGCGGGCGCCTGGAAGCGCAGGGGGAGCAGATCAAGCACCTGTTCATGGTTGCGCCGGCGGTGATGCGCCTGGGCGATCAGGATCAACTGCCGCAACACGGCGAGCTGACCCTGATCCAGCCGGAAACCGACGAAGTGATCGACCCGCAAGCCGTCTACGACTGGTCCGAGAAACTCGATCGCCCCCATGAGCTGCTGAAAGTGGCAGAATGCGGACACTTTTTTCATGGCAAGCTGACCGATCTCAAGGATCTGATCCTGCCGCGTCTTTCGAATTGATTGCAGTCTGACAAGCGATTACCCATGACGACTCGTACCCGTATCCTCACCGGCATCACCACTACCGGCACGCCACACTTGGGCAACTACGCCGGCGCCATCCGCCCGGCGATTGTCGCCAGCCGTGACAGCAATGCCGATTCGTTCTACTTCCTGGCCGACTACCACGCCCTGATCAAATGCGATGACCCGCTGCGTATCCAGCGCTCGCGTCTGGAAATCGCCGCGACCTGGCTGGCCGGTGGCCTGGATGTGGATCGCGTGACGTTCTACCGCCAGTCCGACATCCCGGAAATCCCCGAGCTGACCTGGCTGCTGACCTGCGTCGCCGCCAAGGGCCTGCTCAACCGTGCCCACGCCTACAAGGCCTCGGTGGACAAGAACGTCGAGACCGGCGAAGACCCGGACGCCGGCATCACCATGGGCTTGTACAGCTACCCGGTGCTGATGGCCGCGGACATTCTGATGTTCAACGCACACAAGGTGCCGGTCGGTCGCGACCAGATCCAGCACGTGGAAATGGCCCGCGACATCGGCCAGCGCTTCAACCATCTGTTCGGTCAGGGCAAGGAATTCTTCACCATGCCTGAGGCATTGATCGAAGAAAGCGTTGCCACGCTGCCAGGCCTCGACGGTCGCAAGATGTCGAAGAGCTACGACAACACTATTCCGTTGTTCAGCAGCGCCAAAGAGATGAAGGACGCGATTTCGCGGATCGTTACCGACTCCCGCGCACCGGGTGAAGCCAAGGACCCGGACAACTCGCACCTGTTCACACTGTTCCAGGCGTTTGCTACGCCAGCTCAGTCTGATGAGTTCCGCAGCGAACTGTTGCAGGGCCTGGGTTGGGGCGAGGCGAAGAATCGTTTGTTCCAACTGCTCGACAGCGAACTGGGCGAGTCCCGCGAGCGTTATCACCAGTTGATCGAACGCCCGGCGGACCTCGAAGACATGCTGCAAGTGGGCGCCAAAAAGGCCCGTGCAGTCGCGACGCCGTTCCTCCACGAACTGCGTGAAGCGGTCGGCCTGCGTTCTTTCGTGGCTCAGACGCAAGTCGCCGCCACCACCAAGAAGAAAGYCGCGAAGGCTGCGCGATTCGTCAGCTTCCGCGAAGACGACGGCAGTTTCCGCTTCCGTCTGCTGGCGGCCGATGGCGAGCAACTGTTGTTGTCGCGTAACTTCGCCGATGGCAAAACCGCAGGCCAAGTGACCAAGCAACTGCAAGCAGGCCAGCCTCTGGACGTGCGCAACGAAGACCTGAGCTTCAGCGTCTGGCTGGAAGGCGAGTGCGTGGCAGACAGCCCGGCGTTCGCCGACAGCTCGGCCCGCGACATCGCCATCGACGCCCTACGCGTTGCGCTGACACCGGTTCAGGAATAAATCAGCGGCTCGTCCCGACCAAGGGCCGATTGCCATTCCCACGGGCCATCGCTACAGTGACGGCCCGTTTTTGTTGCCTTGCTAACGAATTATGACGCCCCTAGAACGATATCAAGCTGATCTGAAGCGCCCGGAATTCTTCCATGACGCCGCGCAGGAAACGGCCGTGCGCCATTTGCAGCGCCTGTACGACGATCTGGTCGCGGCCTCGCAGAACAAACCGGGCCTGCTCGGCAAACTGTTTGGCAGGAAAGAGCAGGCGCCGGTCCGGGGCCTGTACTTCTGGGGTGGCGTGGGTCGCGGCAAGACTTACCTGGTCGACACCTTCTTCGAAGCGCTGCCGTTCAAGGAAAAGACCCGTACTCACTTCCACCGCTTCATGAAGCGTGTGCACGAAGAGATGAAGACCCTCGGCGGCGAAAAGAACCCGCTGACCATCATCGCCAAGCGTTTCTCCGACGAGTCGCGAGTGATCTGCTTCGATGAATTTTTCGTTTCCGACATCACCGACGCCATGATTCTCGGCACCTTGATGGAAGAACTGTTCAAGAACGGCGTGACCCTGGTCGCGACTTCGAACATCGTGCCGGACGGTCTGTACAAGGACGGTCTGCAACGTGCGCGCTTCCTGCCGGCCATCGCGCTGATCAAGCAGAACACCGACATCGTCAACGTCGACAGCGGCGTCGACTACCGTCTGCGTCACCTTGAACAAGCGGAGCTGTTCCACTTTCCGCTGGATGAAGCCGCTCAGGAAAGCCTGCGCAAGAGCTTCCGTGCGCTGACGCCGGAATGCACGGCAGCGGTCGAAAACGACGTGCTGATGATCGAGAATCGCGCTATCCGTGCCGTGCGCACCTGCGATGACGTGGCCTGGTTCGACTTCCGTGAACTGTGCGATGGCCCGCGTAGCCAGAACGATTACATCGAATTGGGCAAGATTTTCCACGCCGTATTGCTCAGCAATGTCGAGCAGATGAGTGTCACCACTGATGATATCGCCCGTCGCTTTATCAACATGGTCGACGAGTTCTACGACCGTAACGTCAAACTGATCATTTCTGCCGAAGTCGAGCTTAAAGACCTCTACACCGGCGGCCGCTTGAACTTCGAGTTCCAGCGCACGCTCAGCCGTCTGCTGGAGATGCAGTCCCACGAATTCCTGTCTCGGGCGCATAAGCCTTAAACAGATTCGGTAAATAAAAAGGGCCTGCAAATGCAGGCCCTTTTTTATGCGCTGAAGACTAAGCCGCCTGCTGAAACTGCTGCCGATACTGGTTCGGGGACAGTTCGGTGTGTTGACGGAACAGGCGCGCAAAGAAGCTCGCATCGTCGTAACCGACCTCATAGCTGATGGTCTTGATGCTCTTTCGGCTGCCGGACAGCAAGCCCTTGGCTGTTTCGATGCGCAGGCGTTGCAGGTAATGCAGGGGCTTGTCGCCGGTCGCGGTCTGGAAGCGGCGCATGAAGTTGCGAATGCTCATGCCATGTTCGCGGGCCACGTCTTCAAAACGGAATTTGTCGGCGAAATGGTCTTCGAGCCAGTGCTGGATCTGCAGGATGATCACGTCCTGGTGCAGCTTCTGCCCACCAAAACCGATGCGCCCCGGTGAATAGCTGCGCTGGACTTCATACAGAATGTCCCGCGCCACGGCTTGCGATACGTTGGCGCCGCAGAAGCGCTCGATCAGGTAGATGTAGAGGTCGCAGGCCGAGGTGGTGCCGCCAGCGCAATACAGGTTGTCGGCGTCGGTCAGGTGTTTGTCCTGATTGAGCTGAACCTGTGGAAAGCGCTCGGCGAAAGCGTTGAAGAAACGCCAGTAAGTGGTCGCTTCCTTGCCGTTGAGCAGGCCCGCCTCTGCGAGCCAGAACACCCCGGTCGCTTCGCCGCACAACACCGCGCCGCGAGCATGTTGCTCGCGTAGCCATGGCAGGACCTGTGGATAACGTTTGCAGAGGGTGTCGAAGTCGTCCCAGAAGGCAGGGAGGATGATGACATCGGCATTTTCCAGGCCGCCGTCCACTGGAATGATCACATCGCTGAAGCTGTTCACCGGTTTGCCATCGGGGCTGACCAGACGGGTTTCGAAGGTCGGCGTCAGGCCCTGGCCCAGCTGTTTTCCATAGCGCAGGCTGGCCAGATGGAAGAAATCCTTGGCTTGCATGAGGGTGGAAGCGAAAACCCGGTCGATCGCCAGGATGCTGACGCGCCGCAGGGGCGTGGAGACTTGCTTAGACATAATTCAACTTTATTTTTATAAGGGAAAGTGGTCATCAAACGGCTGGATCGTCTTATTTTTTGTCGGATGTGTCCAGTGTCCTGTGTCGGACGCGAGGCTTAGTCTCTGGAGGTCAAGTCCTCTAACAATAACGACAGGTGCCGCATGATCCCCAGAACCTTGTTCAGTTCCGAGCACGAACTCTTTCGCGACAGCGTGCGAACGTTCCTCGAAAAAGAAGCCGTGCCGTTCCATGCACAATGGGAAAAACAAGGCTTTATCGACCGCAAGCTCTGGAATAAAGCGGGGGAGGCGGGGATGCTGTGCTCGCACTTGCCGGAGGAATACGGCGGGCTGGGGGCAGACTTTTTGTACAGCGCGGTGGTGATCGAAGAGGTCGGACGCCTGGGGTTGACCGGGATCGGTTTTTCCCTGCATTCGGACATCGTGGCGCCGTATATCCTGCATTACGGCAGTGAAGCGCTGAAGCACAAATACCTGCCAAAACTGGTGTCAGGCGAGATGGTCACGGCGATCGCCATGACCGAGCCGGGTGCCGGTTCCGACCTGCAAGGGGTAAAGACCACGGCGGTGCTGGATGGCGACGAGTACGTCATCAATGGGTCGAAAACCTTCATCACCAACGGCTTTCTGGCGGACCTGGTGATTGTCGTGGCCAAGACTGATCCAAAGGCCGGGGCGAAGGGCACCAGCCTGTTTCTGGTGGAGGCCGACACACCGGGTTTTGACAAGGGCAAGCGTCTGGAAAAGGTCGGTATGAAGGCTCAGGACACGTCGGAGCTGTTCTTCCAGGACGTTCGTGTCCCCAAGGAAAACCTGCTGGGACAGGCCGGTATGGGCTTCGCTTACCTGATGCAGGAACTGCCGCAAGAACGCCTCACCGTGGCCGTCGGCGGGCTTGCGTCCGCTGAAGCTGCGTTGCAATGGACGCTGGACTACACCCGCGAGCGCAAGGCGTTTGGCAAGGCGATTGCCGACTTCCAGAACACACGCTTCAAGCTGGCGGAGATGGCCACCGAGATCCAGATTGGCCGGGTTTTCGTCGACCGCTGCCTGGAGTTGCACCTGCAAGGCAAACTGGATGTGCCGACAGCGGCGATGGCCAAGTATTGGGGCACGGACCTGCAATGCAAGGTGCTCGACGAATGCGTGCAGTTGCATGGCGGCTACGGCTTCATGTGGGAATACCCGATTGCCCGGGCGTGGGCAGATGCGCGAGTGCAGCGGATTTATGCCGGCACCAACGAGATCATGAAAGAGATTATTGCGCGGTCGCTTTGACCTTGCGGTGATTATCAGACCGCTATCGTCGGAACGCCGCCCGGAGCCGGCTCACTCCTACAGGGATTGTGCAAAACCTGTAGGAGTGAGCCTGCTCGCGATTGGATCTATGAATCCATCAAGGCGCCGGGTTCGGGTGATCCTTGTGGATCGCCTCAATCCCCTCCAGCACTTCATCCGACAGCTTCAGCTCGAAGCTGGCGATATTGCTCTCCAGTTGTTCCATCGTCGTCGCGCCAATGATGTTGCTGGTGACGAACGGTTGCTGGGTCACGAATGCCAATGCCATCTGCGCCGGGTCCAGACCGTGTTCACGGGCCAGGGCGACGTAACGGCTGCACGCTGCTTCCGATTGTGGATTGAAATAGCGGCTGAAGCGGCTGTAGAGGCTCAGGCGGCCTTTCGGTGGGCGCGCGCCACCTTCGTACTTGCCCGAGAGAAAACCGAACGCCAGCGGCGAATAAGCGAGCAGGCCGCATTGTTCGCGAATGGCGATTTCTGCCAGGCCGACTTCAAAGCTGCGGTTGAGCAGGTTGTACGGGTTCTGGATCGACACGGCGCGCGGCCAGCCACGGGCTTCGGCCAGGGCGAGGAAGCGCATGGTGCCCCATGGCGTTTCGTTGGACAGGCCGATGTGGCGGATCTTGCCGGCCTTGACCTGCCCGTCCAGCGCTTCGAGGGTGTCTTCCAGCGGCGTGAGATTGGCTTCGCTCTTGTGTTTGTAGCCCAATTGGCCGAAGAAATTGGTGCTGCGTTCGGGCCAGTGCAGTTGATACAGATCGATGTAGTCGGTTTGCAAGCGCTTGAGGCTGGCATCTACGGCTTCTGTGATGTGCTGGCGGTTGTGGCGCAGGTTCTTGTCGCGGATGTAATCGATGGTGTTGCCGGGGCCGGCGATCTTGCTGGCGAGGATCCAGTCGGCGCGATCACCGCGACTTTTGAAGTAATTGCCGATGTAGCGTTCGGTGGTGGCGTAGGTTTCGGCCTTGGGTGGCACCGGGTACATTTCGGCGGTGTCGATGAAATTGATCCCGGCATTTTTGGCCCGTTCAATCTGGGCGAAGGCTTCAGCTTCACTGTTTTGCTCGCCCCAGGTCATGGTTCCGAGGCAGATGGCACTCACATTCAGATTGGTTCGGCCTAGCTGGCGATAGTCCATCGGGTGCTCCTTGAGCAAAACAATCATAAAAGCAGGTTGAATTATTTTTCGCAATCTGCATAATTGCGCACCTCTTTCTGCAGTGGAAGTGATGCGCCGCCGCCGAAGAATCTTGCCGTTGAACGGACGCGCCGACCCGAGCCCCCGAAAGCGTCTGTATCCGGCTGCCTTTGACTTGTCAAAGTACGCACTATTCAGTAAGATCCGCCGTCTAATTTACAGGGCGGCCCCTGAGGCTATAAAGAATGAAAACTTTTACTGCTAAACCGGAAACAGTACAGCGCGACTGGTTTGTCGTCGACGCTGCAGGTCAGACCCTGGGTCGTCTGGCCACCGAAATCGCGAGCCGTCTGCGTGGCAAGCATAAAGCTGAGTACACTCCTCACGTTGACACCGGCGATTACATCGTCGTTATCAATGCCGAGCAGATTCGTGTAACCGGTGCTAAAACCACCGACAAAATCTACTACTCCCACTCCGGTTTCCCGGGCGGCATCAAGTCGATCAACTTCGAAAAGCTGATCGCTAAAGCCCCTGAGCGCGTGATCGAGACCGCGGTCAAAGGCATGCTGCCTAAGAACCCGCTGGGTCGCGACATGTATCGTAAGCTGAAAGTCTATGCGGGCGCTGTACACCCTCATACTGCTCAGCAGCCCCAAGAACTGAAGTTTTAACGGAATAGTTCATTATGTCGGCGACTCAAAATTACGGCACTGGCCGTCGCAAGACCGCAACCGCACGCGTTTTCCTGCGTCCGGGTACTGGTAACATCTCCATCAACAACCGTTCGCTGGATAATTTCTTCGGCCGCGAAACTGCCCGCATGGTAGTTCGTCAGCCGCTGGAATTGACTGAGACTGTCGAGAAGTTCGACATCTACGTCACCGTGATCGGCGGTGGTGTAAGTGGTCAAGCTGGCGCAATCCGCCACGGTATCACTCGCGCTCTGATGCAGTACGACGAAACCCTGCGTGGCGCTCTGCGCAAAGCTGGCTTCGTTACTCGCGATGCTCGTGAAGTTGAACGTAAGAAAGTCGGTCTGCGTAAAGCGCGTAAGCGTCCGCAGTACTCGAAGCGTTAATACGCTTTCACGTTCAAAAAAGAACGCCCAGTTTCCTCACGGAGCTGGGCGTTTTTTTTGTGCGTGCGATTATCAAAGAATTGCGCTGTGACAACTTGCCACATCCGTAGAGCCCCTATACTACAAGGCTTGGCAGTGGAGCCCCTCGGTAATTACCTTGTCAGAATTGGGGCTTTTCATTACCATTCGGCAAAATTTTTATAAGCACATAGATTTACTTAGTAGATGCCTGATTTAACAGGCCACAAAGCTGATGGGAGAGGACTGAATGAGCAATGACGGCGTGAATGCAGGCCGGCGTCGCTTCTTGGTAGCAGCCACATCCGTGGTGGGTGCTGCAGGAGCGGTGGGGGCTGCGGTCCCGTTCGTGGGGTCATGGTTTCCCAGTGCCAAGGCGAAAGCCGCAGGTGCACCGGTGAAAGTGAATGTCAGCAAAATCGAGCCAGGCCAGCAGATGATTGCTGAGTGGCGCGGCCAGCCGGTTTTCATTGTCCGCCGTACCGAGGAAATCCTGGGGAACCTGAAAAAGATCGAGGGCCAGCTCTCCGATCCGGATTCCAAGAACTCCACGCAACCTACATATGTTGATCCGGAGCTGCGTTCGATCAAGCCAGAGATTCTGCTGCTGATCGGTATTTGCACGCACCTGGGTTGCTCTCCGACCTTCCGTCCCGAAGTGGCACCCGCTGATCTGGGCAAGGACTGGGTAGGTGGCTATTTCTGCCCTTGCCACGGTTCCCATTACGATCTGGCTGGCCGCGTCTACAAGTCGCAACCTGCGCCTTTGAACCTGCCAGTTCCCCCGCATTCCTATGAGACCAATGACATCATTGTCATTGGCGTCGATACGGAGAAAGCGTGATGAGCAAGTTCATGGATTGGGTTGATGCGCGCTTTCCCGCGACCAAAATGTGGGAAGACCATCTCAGCAAGTACTACGCCCCGAAGAACTTCAACTTCTTCTATTTCTTTGGTTCCCTGGCGCTGCTCGTTCTGGTCAACCAGATCGTCACCGGTGTCTGGCTGACCATGAGCTACACCCCGTCGGCGGAAGAGGCGTTTGCGTCCGTCGAATACATCATGCGCGACGTCGAGTACGGCTCGATCCTGCGTCTGCTGCACTCCACTGGCGCTTCGGCGTTCTTCATCGTGGTCTATCTGCACATGTTCCGTGGCTTGCTCTACGGTTCGTACCAGAAGCCGCGTGAGCTGGTGTGGGTGTTCGGCATGCTGATCTACCTGGCGCTGATGGCTGAAGCCTTCATGGGTTACCTGCTGCCGTGGGGCCAGATGTCCTACTGGGGTGCCCAGGTGATCATCTCGCTGTTCGGTGCGATCCCGGTCATCGGTAACGACCTGACCCAGTGGATCCGTGGTGACTACCTGATTTCCGGGATTACCCTGAACCGCTTCTTCGCCTTGCACGTTGTTGCCCTGCCAATCGTGATTCTCGGTCTGGTGGTGCTGCACGTTCTGGCGTTGCACGAAGTCGGCTCGAACAACCCGGACGGCGTGGACATCAAGAAGTACAAAGACGAAAACGGCGTACCGCTGGACGGCATTGCCTTCCACCCGTACTACACCGTGAAAGATATCGTCGGCGTGGTGGTGTTCCTGTTCATCTTCTGCTCGATCGTGTTCTTCTTCCCGGAAATGGGCGGCTACTTCCTCGAGAAGCCAAACTTCGAAGTGGCGAACGCCTTCAAGACCCCAGAGCACATTGCTCCGGTCTGGTACTTCACGCCGTTCTACGCGATTCTGCGGGCGATTCCGGACAAGCTCCTGGGCGTTATCGCCATGGGCGCCGCCATTGCTGTGCTGTTCGTCCTGCCGTGGCTGGACCGTAGCCCGGTCAAGTCGATGCGCTACAAAGGCTGGCTGAGCAAGATCTGGCTGTGGGTGTTCTGCATTTCGTTCGTGATCCTGGGCGTGCTGGGCGTGTTGGCGCCAACTCCAGAGCGGACGTTGCTGTCGCAGGTGTGCACCTTCCTGTACTTCGCCTACTTCATTCTGATGCCGTTCTACACCAGGCTCGAGAAGACCAAACCGGTTCCGGAAAGGGTGACTGGCTGATGAAAAAGTTATTTTTTGCACTGATTTTTGCTGCTCTGCCTGTCCTGTCCTTCGCGGCCGAACACGGTGGTCCCGAGCTGGAAAAGGTCGATATCGACGTTTCTGACAAGGCTGCCCTGCAGGATGGCGCGCGTACCTTTGCCAACTATTGCATGGGTTGCCACAGCGCCAAGTTCCAGCGTTACGAACGTGTCGCCGATGACTTGGGCATTCCCCATGATCTGATGCTCTCGAACCTGGTGTTCACGGGCGCCAAGATTGGCGACCACATGAGCATCGGCATGCAGCCGGCAGACGCCAAGGCCTGGTTCGGTGCGGCTCCGCCCGACCTGACGCTGGTGGCTCGTGTTCGTGGTACTGACTGGCTCTACGGCTACCTGAAGTCGTTCTACGAAGATCCGTCGCGTCCATGGGGCGTGAACAACAAGGTCTTCCCGAACGTGGGTATGCCTAACGTCCTGGCGGGTCTGCAAGGCCGTCAGGTCGTGGGTTGCAAGCAGGTTCAGATCGTCGAAGACGGCAAGAAGCAATTTGATCCTCTGACCGGTACGGCGCTGACCCATGAAGCGTGCGATCAGTTGACCATCGTGCCGAAAAGCGGTGCTTTGACCCAAGAGCAGTTCGATGAGAAGGTCAAGAATCTGGTAACCTTCCTGGCTTACTCGGCTAACCCGGTTAAGCTGCAACATCAGCGCATAGGTACATACGTTTTGCTGTACCTGGCATTCTTCTTCGTATTCGCTTATTTGCTCAAGCGCGAATACTGGAAAGATGTGCACTGATAAAGCTTCAAGCTATTGCTGTTAATCGCGCGCGCCCAAGGGCGCCTCTGAAGGTGTAACGAGCCTGGTGAACCAGTCGTTACGGGAGGCGCCCTCTGGGCGCGCTCGTTTTTCCGCTTTCGATAATTTCTACAAGCGAGGAGGACCGCCATGGGCGTGACCAATCGGTTGGCCTGTTACTCCGACCCCGCCGACCACTATTCCCACCGAGTGCGTATCGTACTTGCAGAGAAGGGTGTCAGCGCCGAGATCATTTACGTGGAAGCTGGTCGTCAGCCGCCTAAACTGATTGAGGTGAACCCTTACGGAAGCCTGCCCACCCTGGTCGATCGTGACCTGGCGTTGTGGGAGTCGACCGTGGTGATGGAATATCTGGATGAGCGTTACCCGCACCCGCCCTTGCTGCCGGTTTATCCTGTGGCGCGTGCCAACAGCCGTTTGCTGATTCATCGTATACAGCGTGACTGGTGTGGCCTGGTGGATCTGATCCTGGATTCGCGGACCAAGGAAGCCGCCCGCGTTGTCGCTCGTAAAGAGTTGCGCGAAAGCCTGACGGGTGTGTCGCCGTTGTTCGCCGACAAGCCATTTTTCCTCAGCGAGGAACAAAGTCTGGTGGATTGCTGCCTATTGCCAATACTCTGGCGATTGCCAATTTTGGGTATTGAACTGCCGCGGCCTGCCAAGCCGCTGCTTGATTACATGGAGCGCTCGTTTGCGCGTGAGGCTTTCCAGGCAAGTCTGTCTGGTGTCGAACGCGATATGCGCTAAGGCTTAAGGAGCCGCTATGAACTCCAGTCGACCTTATCTGGTCCGCGCGCTCTACGAGTGGATTGTGGACAACGATTGCACCCCGCACATGCTGGTCAATTCCGAATATCCATCGGTGCAGGTGCCTCAGGGTTTTGCCAGTGACGGACAGATTGTCCTGAACGTGTCGCCACAAGCTGTGCGTCACCTGCACATGGATAACGAGGCGGTCAGTTTTGAAGGGCGTTTCGGCGGTGTGCCGCACACCTTGTACGTGCCTATCGCATCGATTCTGGGTATTTACGCCCGGGAGAATGGCCAGGGCATGGTGTTCGATCTGGAATCGCCTATGGAAGACGAGGAAGAGATCGAGCCGGATGATGATCTTCCGCCACCCGACAGCGAGCCGCCGCGTCCCAGTGGTCGACCCAGTTTGAAAGTGGTGAAGTAATAAAAAAGGCGATCCGGATGGATCGCCTTTTTTATTGCGTGTAGGAGCACGGCTTGCCGGCGATGGCGATCTTGAAGGCGCTATCGCCAGCAAGCTGTGCTCCTACAGGTTGATGGCGATTTCAAGGGCGCCATTGCCGGCAAGCCGTGCTCCTTGCAGGGTGGATGTCAGTCGATGTACTCAAACAGCTTCACGATCTTCTGTACACCTGAAACGCCTTGTACCAGGTTGGTCGCCTGAGCGGCTTCCTGTTTGGTCAGCAGGCCCAACRGGTAGACGATGCCGTTTTCGGTCACAACCTTGATCCGCGAGCCGGGGATGTTGGCATCGGTGAGCATCTGGGCCTTGATCTTGGTGGTCAGCCACGCGTCGTTCTGGCGGGCCAGCAAAGAGGAGGGCGGCAGAATCTGCAATTCGTTGTGGACGGTTTTTACCCGTTGAACAGCGGCAGCGGCCTGTTCGGCTTTGACCTTGAGGTCTTCGCGAGGTGTCTGCCCGGCGAGTAGCACCACGCCGTTGAAGCTGGTGACGACAATGTGTGAGTCCTTGTCCAGGGCCGGGTCGGCCTTGGCGACGTTTACACCGACTTTGGTATCGATCAGGGAGTCGTCGATTTTGCTGCCGAAGGTGCGTGTGCCACGGTCATCCTCAATCGGCGCTTCACGGCTGGCATTAACCACCGAGGTGCAGCCGCTGATGCCGAGGCACAGGGTCAAGGCCAATAGGCCTAGGCGATTAGGGGTCATTCTTCACTCCCGAACAATTGGCTGTCGATCAAATCGCAAAGGCAATGGATCGCCAGCAGGTGAACTTCCTGAATGCGTGCGGTGACATTGGCCGGTACGCGAATCTCGACGTCTTCGTGCAATAGCAGTGACGCCATGCCGCCACCATCGCGACCGGTCAATGCTACGACAATCATTTCGCGATCATGTGCGGCCTGGATTGCCTGAATTATGTTTGCCGAGTTGCCGCTGGTGGAAATCGCGAGTAATACGTCGCCCGGCTGGCCCAGGGCGCGGATCTGTTTGGAGAAGATTTCGTTGTAGCTGTAGTCGTTGGCAATCGAGGTGATTGTCGAGCTGTCGGTAGTCAGCGCGATGGCTGGCAGGCTCGGGCGTTCACGCTCGAAGCGGTTGAGCAGCTCCGAGGAAAAGTGCTGGGCATCGCCGGCGGAACCGCCGTTGCCGCAGGAAAGCATTTTGCCCTCATTGAGCAGGGCGTTGACCATCACTTGGCTGGCTTGCTCGATGTGCGGTGCAAGTACGTCCATCGCCATTTGCTTGGTGTCGATACTGGCCTGAAAAAGCTGGCGAATTCGGGATTGCATGTCCATCTGTGTGACCTTAATTAGCGCGGCTACTTGGCACATGAATGTGCAGCCCGCAAAGCAAAGAGCAAAAATGTTGGGTAAAGGTGTCCGGTTCGTGACGCATGCGATCAGCTGTCGAAGGCATTCTGCAGCCAGTTCAACTGATCAACGTTGCTGTCGATGGCAATCACGTCGAAGCGGCAAGGGGAATTGGCCCAACGCGACTCGCGCTGAAGAAAATACTGTGCGGCGAAAATCAGTTTCTGCCGTTTGCGCTCATCGATGCTATCGAGCGCGCCACCCCACTGGGTGTTTTTTCTGTAGCGGACTTCAACGAATACTACTGTATCGCCATCAAGCATGACCAGATCAAGCTCGCCACGTTTACACAGCCAGTTCTGTGCCAACAGGCGCAGACCTTGTTGTTGCAGATGCTCGAGCGCATGGCGCTCGGCATCTTTACCGCTTTGCTGGCGTGACCTGTCGGGCATCAGTTCGGGGTGTCCGGCAGGCGTTGAACCTGGCCGTTGACGAACTGGGCCCATGGCAACTGGCGCACGACGCGTTGGTTCGCAGTCATCCCCAGGCTGCCCGACTCACCCGCGATGCGGCTGTCCGGCAAGGCCTTGAGTTGCCCCAGGCGTGGTGCCAGACGGTAAGCATCAACGCCCATGGCGTACAGGCGGCCGAGGCTGCCTGCCGCTTGTGGCCATTGAGCCGTGACCTGTTTGCGCAGTGGATCGTTGGCGTCCAGCAACCACGGGGTTTCGCAGAAGCGGATGCCGTTCATGTCGTTGTACTGATTCACGTCGCCGCTGGCGCTGAACACGTGGGACGTGGCGTAGACAGGGACGTCGCCGGCGTACTGGAAGTTCAGGGTCGGTTTGATCTGCTGGGCCTGTTGCGGTGTGGCGGCCAGGAAGATGAATTCGATGTCCTGACGACGCGAAGGCTGGGCCGCTACCTGCCCGCCGACAGTGCTTTGCAGGCTTTTGGCGCGGCCTTCGCTCTGGCGCAGCTGGAACATGTCAGCGATTTGCTGGGCCAGTTGAACCGGTTGGTCTACGCGCTCGGTGGCGACGATGCTGCCGCCGTTGGCTTGCCAGTCCTGGCTGAAGGCGCGCAGTACACGGTCGCCCCATTCACCTTTCGGCACCATGATGGCGGCGCGATGCAAGCCGTCGGCGCGAGCACGGCGAGACACTTCACGGGCTTCGTCTTCAGCAGCCAGACCAAACTGGAACAGTTGGGCCGGGCCTTGTTCACCTTCGCTGTAATTGAGTGCCAGGGTGGTAATCGGCAATTGCGGGCGAGCGCTGAGTTGTTTAACCAGTGGTTTTTCCAGCGGGCCGATCACCAGTTGCACGCCATCGGCCTGGGCCTTGCGGTAGAACTCGTCCATCGACGTCAGCTTCGAGCTGTCATAAAACTCGATGGCCGGTGGCTTCTGCCCGGATTGTTGGGCCTGGTAGTGAGCCGCCATGAAGCCTTCACGCAACGCTTTGCCGACCGATGCCAGCGGACCGTCTTGTGGCAGCAGCAGGCCGATCTTGTTCAGCGGTTGGCTGGCCAGTTGCTTGAGGTTGGTCAGTGCCAGCGGCAGATGTACGGCGGCCGGGTGTTTCGGGTTCTGGGCGCGCCAGTTATCGATTGCGGCTTGCTGTTGCTCCAGCGTCCCGGCTGTTTTCACAGCCAATGCCAGGCCCATCCAGCCGCCGAGGTCGTCGGAGGTGTTTGGCTGCAATTGGTCGGTAGGCAGGGAGGCAATCAGGGTCCAGATCGCTTCGTGGTTTTTGCTGGCCGCTTCACCACTCAGCATCGGCGCGATGAAAATACGCTCCCGTGCGGCAGCCAGGGTCTGGCCATCCGCTTCAAGGGCGCGGGCGTGAACAGTGCCAGTGCGAACTTGCTGTTCGGCTGGCAGCTCTCCCAGGTATTTCAGGCTCGGATGGCTCAAGGCAGTCAGCGCTGCTTTGGGCTGATTGCGCACCATCGCCAGTTCTGCCGCCAGGGTACTGGCGAAAACTTGTGGGCCTGGCTTGAGTTGCTCGACCGGGACCTGTTGCAGGATTTGCGCGGATTGACCGGCATTCCCCTGACGGTAGGCCTGGTCAGCAGCGCTCAGGCGTAGCAGGGCGGCTTTTTCCGGGTCCTTGCTTTGGTTGGCCTGATCGAGCAGTTGCTCGATGCTGGCATCCGGGGTCCGTGGAAGTTCGCCAAGGCTGGAGGAGGGCGAGCTGGCGCAGGCCGCCAGCAAGGCAGCGAGGCAGAGGGCAGTGAACAGCCGCAGGCAAGCGATCATGTAGTGTTCCTGATACTCGATCAAATTAGCGTGGAATTGTACCCAAGCACTGGCCGGGGCGCGATGTTACTGGCGTGAATCGATCAATTTAGCTCGTGCAAATGTTGCAGCACCGCACAATTGGCAGAAAAAACCGGAAATGGCGAGGCGTATCGCAAGTGTCGCTACGCGCTACAATGTCGCCTTTTACCGATCATGAGGTGTGCGCTTTGACTGCTCCAGGTGCTTTGAATTCCGCTGCTGGCTCGCTTTATGTGGTGGCGACGCCCATCGGCAACCTGGACGACATCAGTGCACGCGCGCTGAAGATCCTGCGCGAGGTCGCGCTGATTGCTGCCGAAGATACGCGCCACTCCCAGCGGTTGATGCAGCATTTCGGCATCTCCACGCCGCTGGCGGCCTGCCACGAACACAATGAGCGAGATGAAGGTAGCCGTTTTATTACGCGTTTGCTGGCCGGCGATGATGTGGCGCTGATTTCGGATGCCGGCACACCGCTGATTTCCGATCCCGGCTATCACTTGGTGCGCCAGGCTCGTGCTGCGGGGATCAATGTGGTGCCGGTCCCGGGAGCGTGCGCGTTGATCGCGGCGTTATCGGCGGCGGGTCTGCCGTCCGACCGTTTTATCTTTGAAGGCTTCCTGCCGGCCAAGGCTGTCGGTCGCCGCGCTCGGCTGGAGCTGGTTAAGGAAGAGCCGCGTACGCTGATTTTCTACGAGGCGCCGCACCGCATCCTTGAATGCCTGCAGGACATGGAATTGGTGTTCGGTGGCGAGCGTCCGGCATTGCTTGCTCGTGAAATCACCAAAACCTTTGAAACCCTTAAAGGTTTGCCATTGGCCGAGTTGCGCGAATTCGTTGAGTCGGACAGCAATCAGCAGCGTGGTGAGTGCGTGGTGCTGGTCGCCGGCTGGACCGTACCCGAGACGGAAGGCGCTGTCAGCAGCGAAGCCATGCGCATCCTCAATCTGCTGCTGGAAGAGATGCCACTCAAGCGTGCCGCGGCATTGGCGGCGCAAATCACCGGCGAGCGCAAAAATGTGTTGTATCAGATCGCGCTGGATCAGCAAAAGGGTGAGTAAAACCCGACGTGCAGGAGTGGCCAAAGGCGTTTAGCGCTTGTTCTTCGGCCGCTCTGCCGTTAACCTTCGCGGCGGAGAGTCGATCGGACAGTCGCTGCCCTCTATGAAAATTAGGGGGGGGAGGAAAGTCCGGGCTCCATAGGGCGAAGTGCCAGGTAATGCCTGGGAGGCGTGAGCCTACGGAAAGTGCCACAGAAAATAACCGCCTAAGCGCTTCGGCGCCGGTAAGGGTGAAAAGGTGCGGTAAGAGCGCACCGCACGTCTGGCAACAGTTCGTGGCTAGGTAAACCCCACTTGGAGCAAGACCAAATAGGGTCCCAAGGCGTGGCCCGCGCTGGGACCGGGTAGGTTGCTAAAGATGTCCAGTGATGGCCATCGTAGACGAATGACTGTTCAAGACAGAACCCGGCTTACAGATCGACTCTCCACCTTTTTTATCCCCCTGTTTGAATCATTGAACAGGGCGCTGGTAGTAGCGTTTTCCCTTCGTACAGAATCGTCAGCAGAAGCGCTTT
Source organism: Pseudomonas sp. P1_F1_2 (assembly GCF_056405815.1). Classification (NCBI taxonomy): domain Bacteria; kingdom Pseudomonadati; phylum Pseudomonadota; class Gammaproteobacteria; order Pseudomonadales; family Pseudomonadaceae; genus Pseudomonas; species Pseudomonas sp. P1_F1_2. The sequence goes on from NZ_JBFUBK010000010.1 coordinate 17,733, forward strand.
CGTAATACCGAAAAAATCTTACTCTTAACAAACTACTTTAACTTTCGAACGCAGCCTTCTGTGCTGATTCAAGTTATCGAACAAATTCATCTGTCAGATTCTCGTTCCTCCTCCTTTCCCTCTCCTAAATCTCAGTTCTGTAAGGGTTTTCCTTCAATCCGCGCCTTGACGGTGCGGTGGCCGCATTCCTATAGTGTGCGCAAGTGGCGGAAAGTGGCATGAAGTGGGTTTTTTGAACGTAAAACGCTAAAATTTGGAGAAACGCTGACGTGTTTCGCGGAGCTAACGCTATCAGTCTCGATGCAAAGGGCCGTCTCGCCATGCCGAGCCGGTACCGTGACGAGCTCGTTTCGCGTAGTTCCGGTCAGTTAATCGTCACCATTGATGCCGTTGATCCATGTTTGTGTGTTTACCCACTCGATGAGTGGGAAATAATTGAAACCAAACTGCGCGCACTGCCTTCGCTTCGCGAAGAGAACCGCCGCCTGCAACGTTTACTGATTGGTAATGCCGTCGATCTCGAGCTCGATGGCAGTGGTCGTTTTCTGGTTCCACCGCGTCTTCGTGAATATGCCAGGTTGGATAAGCGCGCGATGCTGGTAGGCCAACTGAACAAGTTCCAATTGTGGGACGAGGATGCCTGGGATGCGGTTTCTGCCGCTGACCTGGCTGCTATTCAACAACCGGGCGCCATGCCTGATGAACTGCGTGATTTGATCCTGTGACTATTGATAGCGGCTTTAACCACATCACCGTACTGCTTGACGAAGCCGTCGAGGCTCTCGCCGTACGTCCTGATGGCTGCTATCTGGATGGCACGTTCGGGCGCGGCGGGCACAGTCGGCTGATCTTGAGTCAGCTGGGGCCTGATGGTCGGTTGCTGGGATTTGATAAAGATCCTCAAGCGATTGCCACCGGGCAGACGCTAGCGGCCGAAGACGGCCGCTTTGTCGTTGTGCAGCGCAGCTTTGCCGAGCTCGGTTCGGAAGTGGCTGATCGCGGTCTGGCCGGCAAGGTCAGCGGCGTTTTGCTCGACCTCGGCGTGTCTTCGCCGCAACTCGACGACCCTGAACGCGGTTTCAGCTTCCTCAATGACGGCCCGCTGGACATGCGCATGGACCCCTCCCGCGGGATCAGCGCTGCCGAATTCGTCAACACCGCGCCGGTGGAAGAAATTGCTCGTGTGTTCAAAGAATATGGCGAAGAGCGTTTCTCCGGCCGCATGGCTCGTGCCGTGGCCGAGCGTCGTGACATCAAGCCGTTCGAGCGCACCGCTGACCTGGCCGAAGTCCTGAAAGTTGCCAACCCTGCGTGGGAAAAAGGCAAGAACCCGGCGACCCGTGCTTTCCAGGGCCTGCGCATTCACGTCAACAACGAATTGGGCGATCTGGAAGCCGGCCTCGAAGCCGCACTGGAATGCCTGGAAGTCGGCGGCCGCCTGGTCGTTATCAGCTTCCATTCGCTGGAAGACCGCATCGTCAAACTGTTCATGCGCAAACTGGTGAAAGGCGAAGCCGACAACCTGCCGCGCAACCTGCCGGTTCGACACGTTGCATTCGAACCGAAAATCAAAGTCCATGGCAAAGCGCAGACGGCCTCCGACGCCGAACTCAAAGCCAACCCACGTTCCCGTAGCGCCGTCATGCGCGTCGCGGAGAAGCTGCGGTGAGCAAGCTGTTCGCCAAGCCACTGCCCGGCGGAAGCTTTTTCATGCTGCTGCTGTTTGTTGGCGTGCTCGTTTCAGCGATCGGCGTGTCGTACAGCGCCCACTGGAACCGTCAGCTGTTGAACTCGTTGTACAACGAGTTGAGCGTGCGCGACAAGGCACAGGCAGAGTGGGGCCGCTTGATTCTCGAGCAAAGCACCTGGACCGCCCACAGCCGTATCGAAGTGCTGGCGAGCGAACAACTGAAGATGCACATTCCTGGCGCGGCTGACGTGAAGATGGTAGCGCCATGATGAAACTCGAAGGCGCAATGTTCCCATGGCGTTTCCGCGTGGTGCTGGGGTTGCTTGGCATCATGGTCGCGGCGATTTCCTGGCGCATCATCGATTTGCAAGTCGTCGACCGTGCCTTCCTCAAGGGGCAGGGTGATGCACGCAGCGTGCGCCATATTCCGATTCCGGCTCACCGTGGCCTGATCACGGATCGTAACGGCGAGCCTCTGGCCGTGAGTACGCCGGTCACTACCTTGTGGGCCAACGCCAAGGAAATGCAGCTGGCCAAAGAGAAGTGGCCTGCACTGGCGGCCGCGCTGGGTCAGGACCCGAAAGCGCTGGCTGAGCGTCTCGAAGCCCAGGCCAATAAAGAATTCATCTATCTGGTGCGCGGGCTGACCCCCGAGCAGGGCCAGTCGGTGCTCGACCTGAAAGTACCGGGCGTCTACGGCATCGAAGAATTCCGGCGTTTCTACCCGGCCGGTGAAGTCACCGCGCACATGGTTGGATTTACCGACATCGATGACCACGGTCGTGAAGGTGTCGAGCTGGCCTATGACGAATGGCTCGCCGGGGTTGCCGGTAAGCGTCAGGTCATCAAGGACCGGCGTGGACGACTGATCAAGGATGTCCAGGTCACCAAAAACGCCAAGGCCGGCAAGCCCTTGGCGTTGTCCATTGATCTGCGCCTGCAATACCTGGCCAACCGTGAACTGCGCAACGCGATCATCGAGAACGGTGCCAAGGCCGGCAGCCTGGTGATCATGGACGTGAAGAGCGGCGAGATCCTTGCCATGGTCAACCAGCCGACCTACAACCCGAACAACCGTCGCAATCTGCAGCCAGCGATGATGCGTAACCGCGCGATGATCGACGTGTTCGAGCCTGGTTCGACCATGAAAGCGATCTCGATGAGCGCCGCGATCGAAACCGGCCGCTGGAAACCAAGCGACACCGTCGAGGTGTATCCGGGCTCCCTGCAGATCGGCAAGTACACCATCAAGGACGTATCGAAGACCGAAGGCCCGGTACTCGACTTGACCGGCATCCTGATCAATTCCAGTAACGTCGGCATGAGTAAGGTCGCGTTCGATATCGGCGGCGAAACCATTTTCCGTCTCGCGCAAAAAGTCGGTCTCGGCCAGGACACCGGCCTCGGCTTCCCGGGCGAGCGCGTCGGCAACCTGCCGAACTACCGCGAATGGCGCAAGGCTGAAACCGCGACACTGTCCTACGGCTACGGTATTTCCGTGACGGCGATTCAGCTGGTTCACGCCTTTTCGGCGTTGGCCAACAACGGTCGCCTCGCGCCTTTGACCCTGATCAAAACCGACAAGGCGCCGCAGACCACGCAAGTGCTGCCAGAGGCTGTGGCAAAAACGATGCAGGGCATGTTGACCCAAGTGATCGAAGCACCGCGCGGCGTATTCCGTGCGCAGGTGCCGGCCTATCACGTGGCTGGCAAGTCGGGTACTGCGCGTAAGACGTCGGTGGGCACCAAAGGCTACGCCGAGAACTCTTACCGTTCGCTGTTCGCCGGCTTCGGCCCGATGAGCGATCCGCGTTATGCAATCGTCGTGGTGATCGATGAACCGACCAAGGCCGGTTATTTCGGCGGTCTGGTGTCGGCGCCGGTGTTCAGCAAAGTGATGTCCGGGACACTGCGCCTGATGAACATCACGCCGGACAACCTGCCGCCGACACAAACCGCGAACGCCACCCCCGTTGTTCCGCTGAAAGCCAATGGAGGGCGCGGCTGATGTCTCTGAGTCTCAACAAGATTTTCGCCCACGCCGGCCGCGATCTATTGATCCGCGAATTGGCGCTCGACAGCCGCAACGTGCGCGCTGGCGACTTGTTTCTCGCTGTTCCTGGCGGGCGTTTCGACGGTCGTGCGCACATCGCCGACGCGCTGCAACGCGGCGCTGCCGCCGTGGCGTATGAAGTCGAAGGCGCGACCGTATTGCCAATCACCGACGTGCCGCTGATTCCGGTCAAAGGCTTGGCGGCGCAGCTGTCGGACATCGCCGGGCGTTTCTATGGCGACCCGAGCCGTCACTTGAATCTGGTGGGCGTGACCGGTACCAATGGTAAAACCAGCGTGACTCAATTGGTTGCCCAGGCGCTCGATCTGCTCGGTCAACACTGCGGCATCGTCGGCACGTTGGGCTCCGGTTTCTACGGGGCGCTGGAAAGCGGCCTGCACACCACACCGAATCCAATCGCCGTACAAGCAACCCTGGCCGACCTGAAAAAGGCCGGCGCCAAAGCGGTTGCCATGGAAGTCTCGTCCCACGGTCTGGATCAGGGCCGTGTGAGCGCGCTGGCCTTCGATGTGGCAGTGATGACCAACCTGTCCCGCGATCACCTCGATTATCACGGCACCATGCAGGCCTACGGCGAAGCCAAGGCCAAGTTGTTTGCGTGGAACGATCTGAAGTGCCGGGTGGTTAACCTCGACGACGCATTCGGACGGCAACTGGCCGCCGAAAAGCGTGAGTCGCGTTTGATCACCTACAGCCTGGAAGACAGCAGCGCCTACCTGTATTGCCGCGAAGCGCAATTCGACGACGAAGGCGTGCGCGCCACATTGGTCACGCCGCAGGGCGAGCACCATTTGCGCAGCACCTTGCTCGGTCGCTTCAACCTGAGCAACGTCCTGGCCGCAGTCGGCGCGTTGCTCGGTCTGGACTATGCGCTGGACGAAATTCTCAACGTTCTGCCGAAGCTTGAAGGCCCCGCCGGTCGCATGCAGCGCCTCGGTGGCGGTACTCAGCCGCTGGTGGTGGTCGATTACGCCCACACCCCGGACGCGCTGGAAAAAGTCCTGATGGCCCTGCGTCCGCACGCCAAGGGTCGCCTGCTGTGCCTGTTCGGCTGCGGCGGTGATCGTGATCGCGGCAAGCGTCCGCTGATGGCCGAAGTGGTCGAGCGCCTGGCCGACGGCGTACTGGTCACCGATGACAACCCACGTACCGAAGACCCGTCAGTGATATTCGATGACATCCGCGCCGGCTTCAAGGCTGTGGATAAAGTGACGTTCGTGGCTGGCCGTGGCCAGGCGATTGCCCAGTTGATCGCTGGCGCTTCAGTGGATGACGTGATTGTCCTGGCCGGTAAAGGTCACGAGGACTATCAGGAAATCAACGGTGAGCGTCACGACTTCTCCGATCTGGTCGAGGCCGATCACGCCCTGACCGCATGGGAGGTGGCGCATGCTTAAAGCCTTGAAACTCAGTGAATTGACCGGCGCGCTGAACGCTCGTCTGATCGCAGCCGATGCCACGTTCGACGGCGTCAGCATCGACAGTCGCGCGATCAAGCCTGGCCAATTGTTTATTGCCCTGACTGGCCCGCGTTTTGACGGTCATGACTATTTGAACGATGTCGCCACCAAGGGCGCTGTCGGTGCATTGGTCGAACGCGAAGTTGCCAACAGTGCGTTGCCGCAATTGCTGGTCAAGGACACCCGTCAGGCACTGGGTCAATTGGGGGCGCTGAACCGTTTGGCGTTCACCAACCCGGTTGCGGCCGTCACCGGCTCAAGTGGCAAGACCACCGTCAAGGAAATGCTCGCCAGCATCCTGCGCACGCGCGGTCCGGTACTGGCCACCCGTGGCAACCTGAACAATGACCTCGGCGTGCCGCTGACCTTGCTTGAATTGGCGCCGGAACACACCGCTGCCGTAATCGAACTCGGTGCTTCGCGTCTTGGCGAAATTGCCTACACCGTAGGCATGACCAAGCCTCACGTGGCCATCCTCAACAATGCCGGGACTGCTCACGTTGGCGAGTTCGGCGGGCCGGAAAAAATCGTTGAAGCCAAAGGCGAAATTATTGAAGGGCTAGAGGCCGATGGCATCGCCGTTCTTAATCTCGACGACAAGGCTTTTGAAATCTGGAAAACCCGCGCTGCCGGTCGCAAAGTGCTGACATTTGCCCTGAGCAACCTCAGTGCCGACTTCTACGCCAGCGACCTGGACCGCGATGCTCGCGGTTGCCCGGCGTTCAACCTGCACACGCCTGAAGGGGTGGAGCGCGTTCAACTGAACCTGCTCGGCACCCATAACGTTGCCAACGCCATGGCCGCCGCCGCCGCTGCTCATGCCTTGGGCGTGTCGTTGTCGGGCATCGCCGCCGGCCTGGGCGCCGTGCAACCGGTCAAGGGGCGCACCGTTGCGCAACTGGCCACCAACGGCATGCGCGTAATTGACGACACGTACAACGCAAACCCGACCTCCATGTGCGCCGCCGTTGATATACTCGCCGGCTTTTCCGGCCGCACCGTCCTGGTGCTCGGGGATATCGGCGAGTTGGGCGATTGGGCAGAGCAGGGGCACCGTGATGTGGGCGAATACGCCCGCGGCAAGGTGTCCGCGCTGTATGCCGTCGGCCCCAACATGGTTCACGCCGTAAACGCTTTCGGTCCACAGGCCTTTCACTTCAGCACTCAGGCTGAGCTGATCAAGGCCCTGGGCGCCGAGCAAGACACCAACACCACCATTTTGATCAAGGGCTCGCGCAGCGCTGCGATGGAAAACATCGTCGCCGCATTGTGCGGGTCCAGTCTGGAGAAACATTAATGCTGCTGCTGCTAGCGGAGTATCTGCAACAGTTCTACAAAGGCTTCGCGGTCTTTCAGTACCTGACCCTGCGCGGGATTCTCGGTGTGCTGACCGCGCTGGTCTTGTCGCTGTGCTATGGCCCATGGATGATCCGCACGTTGCAGAACCGTCAAATCGGTCAATCCGTTCGCAATGATGGCCCGCAGTCGCACCTGTCCAAGTCGGGTACACCGACCATGGGCGGCGCGCTGATTCTGTCGTCCATCGGTGTCAGCACCTTGCTTTGGGCCGACCTGAGCAACCGTTATGTCTGGACGGTGCTGCTGGTGACGTTGCTGTTCGGCGCGATCGGCTGGGTCGACGACTACCGCAAAGTGATCGAGAAGAACTCCCGTGGCTTGCCGAGCCGCTGGAAGTATTTCTGGCAGTCGGTGTTTGGCCTGGGCGCAGCCATCTTCCTTTATATGACCGCTGCTACACCGGTGGAAACCACCCTGATCCTGCCGATGCTCAAGGATTACAGTATTCCGTTGGGTGCAGGCTTCATCATCCTGACCTACTTCGTGATTGTCGGTTCGAGCAACGCGGTCAACCTGACCGACGGTCTCGACGGCCTGGCAATCATGCCGACCGTGATGGTTGGTGGTGGTCTGGGGATCTTCTGCTACCTCTCGGGTAACGTGAAATTCGCTGAATACCTGCTGATCCCTTATGTACCGGGCGCGGGCGAATTGATTGTGTTCTGCGGCGCCCTGATCGGTGCGGGCCTCGGCTTCCTGTGGTTCAACACCTACCCGGCACAGGTTTTCATGGGTGACGTCGGCGCGCTGGCGCTGGGCGCGGCCCTGGGCACCATCGCGGTGATCGTCCGTCAGGAAATCGTCCTGTTCATCATGGGCGGTGTGTTCGTCATGGAAACCCTGTCCGTCGTCATCCAGGTTGCGTCTTTCAAGTTGACCGGTCGCCGCGTGTTCCGCATGGCACCGATCCATCACCACTTTGAACTCAAGGGCTGGCCTGAGCCGCGCGTGATCGTCCGTTTCTGGATCATCACCGTGATTCTCGTGCTGGTTGGCCTTGCCACCCTGAAGCTGAGGTAGAAACTCGTGTCTCTGATCGCTTCTGACCACTTCCGCATCGTTGTCGGCCTCGGCAAGAGCGGCATGTCCCTGGTTCGCTTCCTGGCGAACCGGGGCACGTCGTTTGCTGTCGCCGATACGCGGGAAAATCCACCGGAACTGGCCACGCTCAAGCGTGACTATCCGCACGTGGAAGTGCGTTGTGGCGAACTGGACGTCGAGTTCCTCTGCCGTGCCGACGAGCTCTACGTGAGTCCCGGCCTGGCGCTGGCGACCCCGGCCCTGCAAGCCGCCGCCGCCCGTGGTGTGAAATTGTCCGGCGACATCGAACTGTTCGCGCGTAACGCGAAGGCGCCGATCGTGGCCATCAGCGGTTCCAACGCCAAAAGCACCGTCACCACGCTGGTCGGAGAGATGGCGGCTGCGGCGGGCAAGCGCGTTGCCGTCGGCGGCAATCTTGGTACGCCGGCACTGGACCTGCTCAGCGATGACATCGAGCTGTACGTGATGGAACTGTCGAGCTTCCAGCTCGAAACTACCGATCAGCTCAACGCCGAAGTGGCGACCGTGCTCAACGTCAGCGAAGACCACATGGACCGTTACAGCGGTCTGCCGGCCTATCACCTGGCCAAGCACCGGATCTTCCGTGGCGCCAAACAGTTTGTAGTGAACCGTCAGGATGCCCTGAGCCGTCCGTTGATGGGTGAGGGCCAGCCGTGCTGGACCTTCGGTCTGAGCAAGCCTGATTTCAAGGCCTTCGGTATCCGCGAAGAAGACGGCGAGAAATACCTGTCGTTCGAATTCCAGAACCTGATGCCGGTGCGCGAGTTGAAAATTCGTGGCGCCCATAACCAGTCCAACGCCCTGGCGGCATTGGCGCTGGGCCACGCTGTCGGTCTGCCATTCGACGCCATGCTGACGGCCCTGCGCAGCTTTGCCGGCCTCGAACATCGCTGCCAGTGGGTCCGTGACCTGGATGGCGTCGGCTATTACAACGATTCCAAAGCCACCAACGTTGGCGCCGCCCTGGCTGCCATCGAAGGCCTGGGTGCGGACATCGAAGGCAAGATCGTGCTGATCGCCGGTGGCGACGGCAAGGGCGCCGAGTTCAATGACCTGCGTGATCCGGTGGCGGCCAACTGCCGCGCCGTGATCCTGATGGGCCGTGATTCCGACAAGATCGGCGAGGCCATCGGCGATGCCGTGCCGCTGATCCGCGTTGGCTCGCTGATTGAAGCCGTGGAGCAATGCCGCGCTGCTGCCCATCCCGGTGATGTGGTGCTGCTGTCGCCGGCCTGCGCCAGTTTCGACATGTTCAAGAACTACGAAGACCGTGGTCACCAGTTCGTCCAAGCCGTGGAGGAACTGGCATGAGCCTGTTGAACATCATCAAGCCTTACCCGTCGCCAATCATCACCGGGCGCGGTATCGACCTCGATTTCCCGATGCTTGCCGGTTGCCTGGCGTTGATCGGCCTGGGGCTGGTGATGATTGCATCGGCATCGACCGAAGTGGGGGCGGTGCAGTCGGGCAGTGCGCTGTATTACATGATTCGCCACCTTATCTACGTGGTGTTGGGTCTGGGGGCCTGCGTCATCACCATGATGATTCCGATCGCCACCTGGCAACGCCTGGGCTGGCTGATGCTGCTGGGTGCGTTCGGTTTGCTGGTGATGGTGATCGTTCCGGGGATCGGCCGTGAAGTGAACGGTTCGATGCGCTGGATCGGCTTCAGTTTCTTCAACGTTCAGCCTTCCGAGATCGCCAAGGTGTTCGTGGTGATCTATCTCGCCGGCTATCTGGTGCGTCGCCAGAAAGAAGTGCGTGAAAGCTGGATGGGCTTCTTCAAGCCGTTCATCGTGCTGCTGCCCATGGCAGGGCTGTTGCTGATGGAGCCGGACTTCGGTGCCACCGTCGTGATGATGGGGGCGGCGGCGGCCATGCTGTTCCTGGGCGGGGTTGGGCTGTTCCGGTTTTCCTTGATGGTGGTGCTGGCCGTCGCGGCGGTGGTGCTGTTGATTCAAGTGCAGCCCTATCGAATGGCGCGCCTGACCAACTTTGCCGACCCGTGGGCCGACCAGTTCGGTGCTGGCTACCAGTTGTCGCAAGCATTGATCGCGTTTGGTCGCGGCGAGTGGTTTGGCGTTGGCCTGGGCAACAGCGTGCAGAAACAGTTCTACCTGCCGGAAGCTCACACCGACTTCGTGTTCTCGGTACTGGCTGAAGAACTGGGCGCCGTCGGTTCGCTGTGCACCGTGGCCCTGTTCGTCTTTGTTTGTATTCGTGGCATGTACATCGGTTATTGGGCCGAGAAGGCCAAGCAATTCTTCGCCGCCTACATCGCGTATGGCTTGTCGTTCCTGTGGATTGGTCAGTTCCTGATCAACATCGGTGTGAACGTCGGCCTGCTGCCGACCAAAGGCCTGACGCTACCATTCCTCAGCTATGGCGGTAGCTCGCTGGTGATTTGCTGTGCCTGTCTCGGCTTGTTGCTGCGCATCGAGTGGGAGAGTCGAACCCACCTGGGCAGTGAAGAGATGGAGTTCCATGAGAGCGACTTCGCCGAGGAGCCACCCCATGGGCGCTAACGTATTGATCATGGCGGGCGGCACCGGGGGCCACGTGTTCCCTGCGCTGGCGTGCGCTCACGAATTCCAGGCCCGCGGTTACACCGTGCATTGGCTCGGGACACCCCGCGGTATCGAGAACGACCTGGTGCCACTGGCCGGGATCGAACTGCACCGCATCAACGCCAGCGGCTTGCGCGGCAAGGGCAAATTGTCCCTGCTCAAGGCCCCGTTCATGTTGCTCAAATCCGTCTGGCAGGCGCGGGCGATCATTCGCCAGTTGCGGCCAGTGTGCGTGGTCGGCTTCGGTGGTTATGTGACCGGTCCTGGTGGTGTTGCCGCCAAACTGGCCGGCGTGCCGGTGATCGTTCACGAACAGAACGCTGTGGCCGGTACCGCCAATCGGTTGCTGGTGCCGTTGGCCGCCCGGGTCTGTGAAGCGTTCCCCGACACCTTTACCCTGTCGGACAGCCGTCGGACCACCGGTAACCCGGTGCGCACCGAGCTGTTCCTCGAAACGGCACGACCTGCCCTGGCCGGTCGCAAGGCGCGTTTGCTGATCCTGGGTGGAAGCCTGGGCGCAGAACCGTTGAACAAATTGCTGCCTGAAGCCCTGTCGCAAGTCGCCCCCGACCTGCGTCCGGAAGTGTTCCATCAGGCCGGCAAAAACCATGATGAAGTGACTGCAGAGCGCTATCGCGCGGCTGGCGTCGAGGCACAAGTGCAGCCTTTCATCAAAGACATGGCCCAAGCCTATGGCTGGGCCGACCTGGTGGTGTGTCGCGCAGGTGCGCTGACCATCAGTGAGCTGGCCGCCGCCGGTCTGCCCTCGATGCTGGTGCCATTGCCCCACGCGATCGACGATCACCAGACCCGCAACGCCGATTATTTGGCCCGTGAAGGCGCTGCCTTCCTGATGCCGCAAAGAACGACTGGCGCAGCGGATCTTGCCGCTCGCCTGACAGAGGTCCTGATGCAACCACAACGACTCAACGATATGGCCACGGCCGCACGCCGCCTGGCCAAACCCGATGCCACCCGTAACGTGGTCGATACCTGCCTGGAGGTGGCCCATGGTTGAGAATCAGAAAGCCATGCCGCAACCGGAAATGCGCCGCATCCGTAAAATCCACTTCGTCGGTATCGGCGGTGTGGGCATGTGCGGGATTGCCGAAGTGTTGTTGAACCTGGGCTACGACGTGTCCGGTTCCGACTTGAAAGCCTCGCCGGTCACCGAGCGCCTGGAATCTTTCGGCGCGCAGATCTTCATCGGTCACCGCGCCGAAAACGCTGCCGCTGCCGATGTGCTGGTGGTGTCGAGCGCCGTCAACACCTCCAACCCGGAAGTCGCGACCGCGCTGGAACGCCGTATTCCGGTGGTGCCGCGCGCCGAAATGCTGGCCGAACTGATGCGCTACCGTCACGGCATCGCCGTCGCTGGTACGCACGGCAAAACCACCACCACCAGCCTGATCGCTTCGGTGTTCGCGGCCGGTGGCCTGGACCCGACGTTCGTCATCGGTGGTCGTCTGAATGCCGCGGGCACCAATGCCCAGCTCGGCACCAGCCGCTACCTGATTGCCGAAGCCGACGAAAGCGACGCCAGTTTCCTGCACTTGCAGCCGCTGGTGGCCGTGGTCACCAACATCGACGCCGACCACATGGCGACCTACGACGGTGACTTCAACAAGCTGAAGAAAACCTTCGTCGAGTTCCTCCACAACCTGCCGTTCTACGGTCTGGCCGTGGTGTGCCTGGACGATCCGGTGGTGCGTGAAATCCTCCCGCTGGTCAAACGTCCGACCGTTACCTACGGCTTCGGCGATGACTGCGACGTGCGCGCCATCAATGTGCGTCAGCAAGGCATGCAGACGTTCTTCACGGTTCTGCGCCCTGATTGTGAGCCGCTCGATGTGTCGGTGAACATGCCGGGCAACCACAACGTATTGAACGCGCTGGCCACCATTTGCATCGCCACTGACGAGGGCGTCAGCGATGAAGCCATCGTCCAGGGCCTGTCCGGGTTCCAGGGTGTCGGCCGACGCTTCCAGGTCTACGGCGAACTGCCGGTCGAAGACGGTAGCGTGATGCTGGTCGACGACTACGGTCACCACCCGACCGAAGTCGCCGCTGTGATCAAAGCCGTACGCGGTGGCTGGCCGGAGCGCCGTTTGGTGATGGTTTACCAGCCGCACCGTTACAGCCGCACCCGCGATCTGTACGACGACTTCGTCAATGTGCTGGCCGACGCCAATGTTCTGTTGCTGATGGAAGTTTATCCGGCCGGCGAAGAGCCGATTCCGGGTGCTGACAGCCGCAAGCTGTGCAACAGCATTCGTCAGCGCGGGCAGTTGGACCCGATCTACATCGAGCGCGGTGTCGACCTCGCGCCAGTGGTCAAGCCGCTGCTGCGAGCCGGCGACATCCTGCTGTGCCAGGGCGCCGGTGATATCGGTGGTCTCGCACCAAAACTGTTGAACAGTCCGTTGTTCGCTGGCGCTGTTGCTGCGCCAAGCGTGGGGAAGTTGAAATGACTGCTGCTTACGCCAACCTCGTCTCCACCGTCGCGCCGAAAGATTTCGGCCGTGTCGCCGTGCTGTTCGGTGGCAAGAGTGCCGAGCGGGAAGTCTCGCTGAAGTCAGGTAACGCGGTACTCGCCGCACTGCAAAGTGCCGGTGTGGATGCGTTTGGCCTCGACGTCGGCGATGACCTGCTGCAGCGTTTGCTCAACGAAAAGATCGACCGCGCCTTCGTCATCCTCCACGGTCGTGGCGGTGAAGACGGCAGCATGCAGGGCCTGCTCGAATGCCTGGGCATTCCCTACACCGGTAGCGGCATTCTTGCTTCGGCGCTGGCCATGGACAAGCTGCGCACCAAGCAGGTTTGGCACAGCCTGGGTATTCCAACACCGCGTCATGCCGTCTTGAGCAGCGAGGCCGATTGTATTTCGGCTGCGACGGAACTGGGCTTCCCTTTGATCGTCAAACCGGCCCATGAAGGTTCAAGTATCGGTATGGCCAAAGTGAGTTCCGCGTCTGAATTGATCGACGCCTGGAAAGCGGCCAGTACCTACGATTCGCAAGTGTTGGTCGAGCAATGGATCCACGGTCCGGAGTTCACCATCGCCACCCTGCGTGACCAGGTGTTGCCTCCGATTGCCTTGGGCACGACGCACAGCTTCTACGACTACGACGCCAAGTACATCGCCAACGATACCCAGTACCGCATTCCGTGCGGGCTGGACAGCACCAAGGAAAAAGAACTCATGGACCTCACGGCGAAAGCCTGCGAGGCGCTGGGTATCGCCGGTTGGGGCAGGGCAGACGTGATGCAGGATGCCGACGGGCAGTTCTGGTTCCTGGAAGTGAACACGGCGCCGGGCATGACCGATCACAGTCTGGTGCCGATGGCGGCCCGTGCCGCCGGTCTGGATTTCCAGCAACTGGTTCTGGCCATCCTGGCAGCCAGTTTCGAGGTAAGAGGTTAAGACCATGCAAGGCGCGCAGCTAAGACATCAGCCCCCTCCAGCACCCGGCCGCAAGCCGGTGCCTCGGGGTGCCAGCCGAATGGTGGCCAAAGAGCCGATGTCTATGCGCCTGCCGAAAGCCAATTTTGGTTTTCTCAAGGCCTTGTTCTGGCCGGTGCTGTTGGTTGCACTGGGGTTTGGCACTTACGAAGGCGCGCAGCGTTTGCTGCCGTACGCCGACCGGCCGATCACCAAGATCAACGTGCAAGGCGATTTGAGCTACATCAGCCAGCAAGCGGTGCAGCAGCGGATTGCCCCGTACGTGGCGTCGAGCTTCTTCACGATCGACCTGGAGAGCATGCGTACCGAGCTTGAAACCATGCCATGGATTGCCCACGCCGAAGTGCGCAGGGTGTGGCCGGATCAAGTGGTGATCCGCCTCGAAGAACAACTGCCGGTGGCCCGCTGGGGTGATGAATCGCTGTTGAACAACCAGGGGCAGGCGTTCACGCCGCGCGAGCTGGCGAACTACGAACATTTGCCACAGCTGTTCGGCCCACAACGGGCTCAACAGCAGGTCATGCAGCAATACCAGGTGCTGAGCCAGTTGCTCAGGCCGCTGGGCTTCTCGATTGCACGCCTGGAATTGCGTGAACGAGGCAGCTGGTTCCTGACCACCGGCGCTGGCAGTGCCGGTCCCGGGATCGAACTGCTGCTGGGGCGCGGCAACCTGGTGGAAAAGATGCGCCGTTTTATCGCCATCTACGACAAGACGCTTAAAGAACAGATTACGAACATTGCGCGCATCGATCTGCGCTACGCCAACGGCCTCGCTGTTGGCTGGCGGGAACCTGTAGCGCCCACGACAGCCCAACCCGCTGTCGCGAAGAATTAAGAAGAGGCAGGACCCATGGCAAACGTGCAAAGCGGCAAAATGATCGTCGGTCTCGATATCGGCACCTCCAAGGTGGTGGCGCTGGTGGGCGAGGTTGCGGACGACGGCTCGCTCGTAATCGTCGGGATCGGTACGCATCCGTCCCGTGGCCTGAAGAAAGGCGTGGTGGTGAACATCGAGTCCACCGTGCAGTCGATCCAGCGGGCTATCGAAGAAGCGCAGCTGATGGCCGGTTGCCGCATTCACTCGGCATTTGTCGGCGTGGCCGGCAATCATATCCGCAGCCTGAACTCCCACGGCATCGTCGCCATTCGCGATCGCGAAGTCAGCTCGGCCGACCTTGAGCGCGTCCTCGACGCAGCCCAGGCCGTGGCGATCCCGGCTGACCAGCGCGTGCTGCACACCCTGCCGCAGGATTATGTGATCGATAACCAGGAAGGCGTTCGTGAGCCACTGGGCATGTCCGGCGTACGTCTGGAAGCCAAGGTCCACGTGGTCACCTGTGCCGTCAACGCTGCACAGAACATTGAAAAATGCGTGCGCCGCTGCGGCCTGGAAATCGACGACATCATTCTCGAACAACTGGCTTCTGCGTATTCGGTCCTGACCGATGACGAGAAAGAGCTGGGCGTGTGCCTGGTCGACATCGGCGGCGGTACCACCGACATCGCCATCTTCACCGAAGGCGCGATCCGTCACACCGCCGTGATCCCGATTGCGGGCGATCAGGTGACCAACGACATCGCCATGGCGTTGCGCACCCCGACCCAGTACGCCGAAGAAATCAAGATTCGCTACGCCTGCGCCCTGGCCAAACTGGCCGGTGCCGGTGAAACCATCAAGGTTCCAAGCGTTGGCGACCGTCCACCGCGCGAGCTGTCCCGCCAGGCCCTGGCCGAAGTGGTCGAGCCGCGTTACGACGAGCTGTTCACGCTGATCCAGGCCGAACTGCGCCGCAGCGGCTACGAAGACCTGATCCCGGCCGGCATCGTGCTGACCGGCGGTACGTCGAAGATGGAAGGCGCTACCGAGCTGGCGGAGGAAATCTTCCACATGCCGGTCCGCCTGGGCGTGCCGCATGGCGTGAAGGGCCTGGACGACGTGGTCCGCAACCCGATTTATTCCACTGGCGTTGGCCTGTTGATGTACGGCCTGCAAAAGCAGTCCGACGGGATTTCGTTCTCGGGCATCAGCAGCCGCGACAACTACAGCAATGACGAACCGAAAGCCGCCTTGCTCGATCGCATCAAGAGCTGGGTACAAGGCAACTTCTAAAGATTTACCGCAGCACCGTTGTAGATACAGGCAGTAGGCGAAAAAACTAGAGAATGCAAAGGAGAGGGAAAATGTTCGAACTCGTAGACAACATCCCCGCAAGCCCGGTTATTAAAGTTATCGGTGTTGGCGGTGGCGGCGGAAACGCCGTGAATCATATGGTCAAGAGCAACATTGAAGGCGTTGAATTCATCTGCGCCAACACTGATGCCCAGGCGCTGAAATCCATCGGCGCGCGGACCATCCTGCAACTGGGTACCGGCGTGACCAAAGGTCTGGGCGCTGGCGCCAACCCTGAAGTAGGTCGTCAGGCCGCTCTCGAAGACCGTGAGCGCATTGCCGAAGTCCTGCAGGGCACCAACATGGTGTTCATCACCACTGGCATGGGCGGCGGTACCGGTACCGGTGCTGCGCCAATCATTGCTGAAGTGGCCAAGGAAATGGGGATCCTCACCGTTGCGGTGGTGACCCGTCCGTTCCCGTTCGAAGGTCGCAAGCGCATGCAGATCGCCGACGAAGGCATCCGCCTGCTGTCGGAAAGCGTTGACTCGCTGATCACCATTCCGAACGAGAAACTGCTGACCATCCTTGGCAAGGACGCAAGCCTGCTGTCCGCATTCGCCAAGGCTGACGATGTGCTGGCCGGTGCCGTTCGCGGTATCTCTGACATCATCAAGCGCCCGGGCATGATCAACGTCGACTTTGCCGACGTGCGCACCGTGATGAGCGAAATGGGCATGGCGATGATGGGCACTGGCTGCGCCAGCGGTCCGAACCGTGCACGCGAGGCCACCGAAGCGGCCATTCGCAACCCGTTGCTCGAAGACGTGAACCTGCAAGGTGCACGCGGCATCCTGGTGAACATCACCGCCGGTCCTGACCTGTCCCTGGGTGAGTACTCCGACGTGGGTAGCATCATCGAAGCCTTCGCTTCCGAGCACGCGATGGTCAAGGTCGGTACCGTTATCGATCCGGACATGCGCGACGAGCTGCACGTGACTGTGGTTGCCACAGGTCTGGGCGCAAAAATCGAGAAGCCTGTGAAGGTCATCGACAACACCGTTCACACCTCGATGGCCGCGCAGCCGCAACAATCGGCGCCCGCTCGTCAGGATCAACCGGCGGTAAACTACCGTGACCTGGACCGTCCGACCGTCATGCGCAACCAGGCTCAGGCCGGTGCTGCGACTGCCGCGAAGATGAATCCGCAAGATGATCTGGACTACCTGGACATCCCGGCTTTCCTGCGTCGTCAGGCTGATTGATGGAATGTATCAGGGCTATGAAGTTGATTGGTGTTCAGCAAAGGTCTGGTCTGCTATTATCGCCAGCCTTTGTTGATACCAGTTCGCAATTTGCGCTGAAGCGGCCCAAGCCATGATTAAACAACGCACACTGAAAAATATTATCCGTGCCACAGGTGTAGGCCTGCACTCCGGGGAAAAGGTTTACCTGACCCTCAAGCCCGCGCCTATCGACACCGGCATTGTGTTTTGTCGTGCTGACCTCGATCCTGTGGTGCAGATTCCTGCTCGCGCAGAAAACGTTGGCGAAACCACTATGTCGACCACACTGGTTAACGGTGACGTCAAAGTGGACACGGTGGAGCACTTGCTCTCGGCCATGGCTGGCCTGGGCATCGATAACGCCTACGTCGAGCTCTCCGCGTCCGAAGTACCGATCATGGATGGTAGCGCCGGACCTTTCGTATTCCTGATTCAGTCGGCCGGCCTGGAAGAACAGGACGCAGCCAAGAAGTTCATCCGGATCCTGCGTGAAGTGACAGTGGAAGATGGCGACAAGCGCGCCACTTTCGTCCCTTTCGAAGGTTTCAAAGTGAGCTTCGAGATCGATTTCGATCACCCGGTTTTCCGTGACCGCACACAAAGTGCAAGCGTGGATTTTTCCAGCACTTCGTTCGTAAAAGAAGTCAGCCGCGCCCGTACCTTTGGTTTCATGAGTGACATCGAGTACCTGCGCAAGCACAACCTCGCACTCGGCGGCAGCGTTGAAAACGCTATTGTGGTCGACGCGGATGGTGTACTGAACGAAGACGGCCTTCGCTATGAAGACGAATTCGTGAAGCACAAGATCCTCGATGCAATTGGTGACCTCTACCTGCTGGGCAATAGCCTGATTGGTGAGTTCAAGGGCTTCAAGTCCGGACATGCATTGAACAACCAGCTGCTGCGCAAGTTGATTGAGCAGACAGATGCTTGGGAAGTCGTGACTTTCGAAGACGCCAGCACTGCACCGATCTCTTACATGCGTCCAGTCGCGGCCGTGTAAGCAAAAAACCTCTCTAGTTTTTAAAGGCTACCTTCGGGTGGCCTTTTTTTATGCCCTTGGGAAAGTAATGCGATGTTCGTTCCGGCCTCATCGCGGGCAAGCCCGGCTCCCACAGGTTATTTGGAGAGGCACAGATTTAGGTCCGACGCATTACTTGTGGGAGCCGGGCTTGCCCGCGATGAGGCCCTCCGCTGCAACGCAGGATTTACTGCGAAGCCACCACCCGATTTCGCCCACCTTCCTTGGCCTGATACAGCGCCTTGTCTGCCACAAACAACAGTTGTTCCAGGCTGATTTCTTTTTCTGTCGTCCAGGTGCTGATTCCGATGCTGACAGTAATCGGTGTTTCATCGCCCGCCACCAATGGCATCTGCTCCACCGCCGTGCGGATTTTTTCAGCGATCTGCCGGGCCCCTGCAGTGTCCGTTTCCGGCAGGATCACCGAAAACTCCTCACCACCGTACCGCGCCACCAAATCACTTGGCCGTCGCACATTGGCGCAGATCACCTTGGCGACGGCCCGCAACGCATCGTCGCCGCCCTGGTGGCCATGTCGATCGTTGAACGCCTTGAAGTGGTCGGCGTCGATCATCATCACCGACAGCGGTTTTGCGGAGCGTTGCGCGCGAAACCACTCGTGACGCAGGGTTTGATCCAGGGTTCGACGGTTGGCGACACCGGTCAAGGCATCGGTGGCGGCCAGTAACGCCAGTTCCAGCTCGGCATGATGGCGCAGGCGAAGTTCGCGGCACAGCAGCCAGGTCAGCCAGAGCAGGCCGATACACAGGACGCCGGTGGCACCGCTGATCACCAGCGCAGTGCGCTTCCAGGTGGCGAACACTTCGTTGCCGGAGAGCGCGACGATGACCGTCAATGGCAGGTTGCCGACCCTGGAAAAGGTGTACAGGCGTTGTAGGTGATCGACGCTCGACACACTGTCAAAGCTGCCCGCGCCCTCACGCAGGATGCGCACGATATTGGGCCGACCGGCAAAGTTCTTGCCGATGGGGTCGTTGATCAGATGGGGCTTTTGCGCCAGCAGAATACCGTCGTCATTGATGATGCTCAGGGTGCTGTCGTTGCCGATGTCCAGGCTGTTGAATAACTGTTCGAAGTACGCGAGGCGCATCGACGCCACGGCAACACCCAGAAACTCGCCCGTGGACGAGGAGATACGCCGACTGAAGCTGATCCGCCATTCCTCGCTGTCGTCGCAGTCGCAGCGCGGTTTGAACGGGCGGCTGATGAACATGCCGGTGTCGCGGTTAAACGCATGGGCGAGGAAATAGTCGCGGTCCGCGAAGTTACCGGGCTTGGGCTCGATCAGCGATGAATCGGCAATGACTTCGCCGTGCTGGTTCAGCAACAGAATGTCGCCCTTGAAGCGCGCCGTGGTGGAGCGATCAAACAGCACCATGTGACGAATCTGCGGCGAAACCTGTTTCAGGTCTTCGCGTTGCGAGGCGGCAATCAGGCCTTGCAGGGTCAAGTCGTAGAGCTCGACGGTGCGCAGCACGTCAGCGTCGATCAACTGCGCAATGGTGGTCGCACTGCGTGTGGCGGATTGTTGGGCGTTGGCGTGTTCGCGGATCAGCAGAAAGGCAACGATGCTGAGAATCGCGATCACCGTCAGCAAGCTGCCAAGCATCACCATGAGCTCAGGCCGACCGGTCTTGCCTGAAAGGTGTTGGGGGTGGCTCACTGGCATGGGGCTGATGTCTGTTTGAGGCGCATAAAAAAGGCCAGCAAAACGCGCTGGCCTTTACTTATTCAAGCTTAGAAGACATTGAGCGGGAACGCACTTGCGCTAGCCCCCAATGAAAAAAAACCGCTGATAGCAGCGGCTTTGAAGACAACTTTTCAAAGGGAAGAGCCGATGAAAAGTGTCGAGGGAAACAGAATCGTTCGATGAGTCAGCTGTCTTTCTCAACCCGCGGCTGGGTCGCAGAAGTGGACGCTTGAGGGGTTTGCGCGGCGTCTTCAGCCTTGGCCGTCATTTCGCTCTGATACTGATCGTAGGCGGCGGCACGTGCGGCATTTTGCGTGACGAACGTCTGCGACTCTTCCGCGATTGCGAACGGAGACAGAAACAATGAGGACAAAACGAAAGCGCTGGCAGTACCCGTAATGTTGGACATCTTTTAAACCTTCTTGCTTGGCAAGTGCTGTTTGGTGCGGGCAAAGATAAGGATCCTGGCCGACGGGAAACAGAGCCAATTCAAGAAAGGACTATTGCGCCTGAAGCAACAGTAAGAACACCAACGCCGCCTCTGTAGCAGCTGGCGAAGCCTGCGTCCGGCTGCGCAGCAGTCGTAAAATCAGACGATGCAGTGTTTCAGAAAGACCGCAAACACAGACTTTACGACTGCTACGCAGCCGGACGCAGGCTTCGCCAGCTGCTACAGGACCGTGCGAGGATTAAACGGGAAGGTGAATGCCGAAGGTATTCATGCCCTGATCACTGCGCACAAACACATCACCGCCATGCATCAATGCAATCGCCTTGACGATCGCCAGCCCCAGGCCGTGATTGTTGCCACTGTTGCTGCGCGAGGCATCCACCCGATAAAAACGCTCGAACAAGCGCTGCAAATGCTCGCTGGCAATCGGTGCACCCGGGTTTGCCACGCCGATGCTCACCTGGTGCTCTTCGACCTCGATCCGCACCTGAATCACCTGCCCAGGTTCGGTGTGTTGCACCGCGTTGCTCAGCAAGTTAATCAACGCCCGGCGCAGATGCGCGATCTCGATTCGCACCTGCGCATCACCGCTGACCTGCACCTGAACCTGCGCATCTTCAAGAATGAAATCCAGATACTCCAGCGTCGTCGCCACTTCATTGGCGAGCGAGGTGGACGTCAGTTTGGTGGCCTTGCTGCCCTGATCGGCACTGGCGAGGAACAACATGTCGTTGATGATCGAGCGCAGGCGTTCCAGCTCTTCGAGGTTCGATTGCAGCACTTCGAAATAGTGTTCGGCAGAGCGTCCGCGTGTGAGCGCCACTTGGGTCTGCCCGATCAGGTTGGTCAGCGGCGAGCGTAGTTCATGAGCCACGTCGGCATTGAACGACTCCAGCCGCGAGTAAGCCTGCTCTACCCGTTCCAGCGTGGAGTTGAATGAATTGACGAACTGATTCAACTCTGGCGGCAGCGACGATAATCGCAGCCGTCCGGAACGCAGCGGCGGTGCCAGGCGCTGGGCTTCCTGAGACAGCTTGATCAGTGGCTTGAGGCCAATGCGTGCGACCCAATAGCCCAATGCAGACGCCAGCAACACCCCGACAATCGCCAGGCTGATCAGGGCGATCAGCAGGTGATGTTGCGTCTGGTAAAAGGTCTCGGTGTCGATGCCGATCATGAAGCGCAGCGGCGGGCGTTGATCCTTGGCCGGGAACTGGCTCACCAGTACTTTCAGCGGGTAGGGATGGTCCGGCAGCTGCAAGTCACGCATGCCCAGCGGCCCTTCGGCAAAGGCGCGGATTTGCGGTGTCGGGCTGCCGTATTCGTAGTGCGGATCACCGCTGGTAATCCAGAAACTGATGCGCTTGTCTTCCTCGCCCAGCAACTTGAGTTTGTTGTTGATCTTCACCCAATGTTCGGGCGTGCCGTAACGGCCAACGGTGGATTCGAGCACGCTGTAGCGCGCGTCCAGTTCGGCTTCGGGCAGCAATCCCAAGCCCTTGTCGACCTGCTGGTACAAGGCCCAGCCGATCAACAAAAACACCAACAGCGCCACCAGCGTGAACATCCCGCTCAAGCGCAATGCGATGCTGTTACTGGACACCACGGCTCTCCAGCACATAACCCATGCCACGAATCGTGTGCAGCAATTTCTCGTCGAAGGGGCCATCGAGTTTGGCCCGCAGGCGCTTGATCGCGACCTCGACGACGTTGGCGTCGCTGTCGAAATTGATGTCCCAGACCATCTCGGCAATCGCTGTTTTCGAGAGGATTTCACCTTGCCGGCGGGCCAGCACACTGAGCAGCGAAAACTCCTTGGCCGTCAGATCAAGGCGAGTACCGGCGCGGGTGGCCTTGCGGCTGATCAAATCAATCCACAGGTCGGCGATACTCACTTGCACCGGTTCGTGGCCGCCGCTGCGGCGGGTCAGCGCTTGCAGCCGTGCCACCAGTTCAAGGAACGAAAACGGTTTGCCGAGGTAATCGTCGGCGCCGTCGCGCAGGCCCTTGATGCGGTCTTCGACGCGCTCGCGGGCGGTGAGCATGATCACCGGGGTTTGCTTGCGTGCACGCAATGCACGTAGCACGCCGAAGCCGTCCAGGCCCGGCAGCATGACGTCGAGGACGATCACCGCGTAGTCGCTTTCCAGCGCCAGGTGCAGGCCCTCGACGCCGTCGCGCGCCAGGTCCACGGTGTAACCCTGTTCCGTCAGGCCGCGGTGTAAATAATCCGCGGTTTTTTCTTCGTCTTCGATAATCAGAACGCGCATGACCCCGCCTCAGTCTGTGGTCGCCAACGCCGGTACCGGCGAAGGTTTGGGCCTGTGGAAAAGCCGCTCAAGCCACAAGTATATGACCGGAGTGGTGAACAGCGTCAGCGCCTGGCTGACCAGCAAACCGCCCACGACCGCGATTCCCAGCGGCTGGCGCAGTTCGGCGCCGGTGCCGTAGCCGAGCATCAGCGGCAGTGCGCCGAGCAGGGCGGCGAGGGTGGTCATGATGATCGGCCGGAACCGCGTGATACAGGCCTGAAAGATCGCCTCTTCCGGTGGTAAACCACGGTTGCGCTGGGCATCAAGTGCAAAATCGATCATCAGGATGCCGTTTTTCTTGACGATACCGATCAGCAGCACCAGCCCGATCAGCGCCATGATCGAAAAGTCCTGGCCGCAAATCCACAGCATGATCACCGCCCCGAGCCCCGCCGAAGGCAGCGTCGAAATGATGGTCAGCGGGTGAACGAAGCTCTCGTAGAGCACGCCCAGAATGATGTACACCGCCACCAGCGCCGCCAGAATCAGCCACGGCTGGCTGGCCAGCGAACTCTGGAACGCCTGCGCCGCGCCCTGGAAATTACCGCTCATGGCCGCCGGCATGCCGATGTCGACCTTGGCCTGGTTGAGCATGATCACCGCATCGCCCAACGCCACGCCGGGCGCGAGGTTGAACGACAAGTTAGCGGCCGGGAACATGCCGTCGTGGGCGATGGACAGCGGGCCGACCGTGGGGGCGTCAAATTTGGCCAGTGCCGACAGCGGCACCATTTCTCCGCTCAGGGGCGAGCGCAAGTAGAAATAGTTCAGGCTTTCCGCCTTGCCGCGTTGCTGGGTGTCGAGTTCCAGAATCACGTTGTACTGGTTGATCTGGGTCTGGAATTCATTGACCTGACGCTGACCAAATGCATCGTAAAGCGCTTCGTCGACATCACTGGCGGTCAGGCCGAAGCGCGCCGCCGCGCTGCGGTCGATGCTGATGTGGGTGATGCTGCCGCCCAGTTGCAGGTCGTTGGAAATGTCGCGAAACGCAGGGTTGCCGCGCAGCTTTTCCGTCAGGCGTTGGGTCCAGGTGCTGAGGGTCGCGCCGTCATTGCTCTTGAGTACGTATTGGTACTGGGCGCGGCTCGGGCCGGAGCTGAGGTTGATGTCTTGCCCGGCTCGCAGGTACAGCACGATGCCCGGGACCTTCATCAGTTTCGGGCGAATCCGGTCGATGAACTGGCTGGCCGAGACATCGCGGTCGCTGCGTTTTTTCAGGGAGATCCAGAAGCGACCGTTGGCGATGGTCTGGTTACTGCCCGATACGCCGACCGAGTGGGAAAACGCCGCGACGGCGGGGTCCGCCGCGACGATTTCGGCCATTGCCAGGTGTTTTTTCACCATGTCGCCGTAGGAAATATCGGCGGCGGCTTCGGTCGTACCGAGGACAAAACCGGTGTCCTGCACCGGGAAGAACCCTTTCGGAATGAAGATGTAACCGGCGATGGCCAGGCAGAGGGAAAGGCCAAACACACCGATCATCAACTTTTGATGGGCGAGGGCGCGGCGTAGCAGTTTTTCATAGCCGGCCATCAAGCGTTCGCCGAACGTCGGTTTGCTGTGGGCGTGGTGCACCGGCGCACGCATGAACAGCGCGGCCAGGGTGGGCGCCAGCGTCAGCGACACCACCACCGAAATCATGATGGTCGAGGTGGCCGTCAGGGCGAATTCCTTGAATAACCGCCCGACCACGCCGCCCATGAACAGCAGCGGAATGAATGCCGCCACCAGCGAGAAACTGATCGAGACCACGGTAAACCCAATCTCGCCGGCGCCCTTGATCGCCGCCTCGCGCATGCTGTCGCCGGCCTCAAGGTGCCGGTGAATATTCTCCACCACCACAATCGCGTCGTCGACTACAAACCCCACGGCCACCACGATGGCCACCAGCGTCAGGTTGTTCAGGCTGAAGCCCATGATGTACATCAGCGCGAAACTGGCGATCAGCGAAACGCCCAGTACCGCGGACACGATCAGCGTCGCCGACCACTGGCGCAGGAACAGCGCCATCACCGCCACCACCAGCATGATCGCGATCAGCAGGGTGATTTCCACTTCATGCAGCGAGGCGCGGATAGTCTGGGTGCGGTCGACCAGTACCTTGACCTGCACCGAGGCGGGGAGCATGGCTTCCAGAGCCGGCAACGCGGCTTGAATGCGATCCACGGTCTCGACAATGTTCGCGCCCGGTTGCCGGGAAATCACCAGGTTCACCCCCGGCCTGTCGCCGGCCCAGGCCTGAACGTAGGCATCTTCCGAGCCGTTGACGACTTTGGCGACATCCCTCAGATGAACCGGGGCGCCGTCCTTGTAGGAAACGATGAGTTGGCTGTATTCCTCGGGGTGAAATAGCTGGTCGTTGGTCGACAGGGTCGAAATGCTCGATTCGCCGTACAGCGCACCTTTGGCCAGGTTGAGGCTGGTGCTCTGGATCGCCAGGCGAATGTCCGCGAGGGTCAGGCCAATGGCCGCCAGTTTGTCCGCCGACGCTTGAACCCGGATAGCCGGACGTTGCTGGCCGGTAATGTTGATTTGGCCTACGCCATCGATCTGACTGATCTGACGGGAGAGCAGGGTTTCCACCAGATCACTGAGCTCGGTGCCGGGCATTTGGGTGGAGTTGACGCTGAGGATCAGCACTGGGCTGTCGGCGGGATTGACCTTGCGCCAGGTTGGCAGCGTGGGCATGTCCTTGGGCAGTTTGCCGGCGGCGGTGTTGATCGCGGCCTGGACTTCCTGGGCGGCGGTGTCGATGCTTTTGTCGAGGGTGAACTGCAGGGTCAGGTTGGTCGACCCCAAGGCGCTGCTCGACGTCATTTGCGTCACGCCGGGGATGGCGCTGAATTGCACTTCAAGCGGCGTGGCCACCGACGAGGCCATGGTTTCCGGGCTGGCGCCGGGCAATTGCGCGGCCACCTGGATAGTCGGGAATTCCGCTTCCGGCAGCGGCGCAATCGGCAGGCGCGGGAAGGCGATGGCGCCGAGCAGCACCAGAGCAAAGGTCAGCAGGATAGTGGCGACCGGATGATCGATGCACCAGGCCGAGACTGAGCCGTGGCCCTTCATGGTTTCGACTCCGATTGCACCACTTGCGGCGGGTCGGTCAGCACTTGCAYGGTTGAACCAGGCTTGAGCCGCGACTGGCCATCACTGACCAGCACATCGCCCTGTTTCACGCCTTTGATGATGTCCTGGCCGCTGCCTTGAGCGACGACCTGCACGTTGACGGCTTCAACTTTGTCACCGTTGACCCGGTACACGAAATGTTGATCGAGGCCCCGCTGTACGACGGTGGGCGGCACCACCAGCGCATCTTTCTCCAGGGCTGTCTGAATTTTTACCGTTACCAGCAGGCCGGGCCAGAGTTTCTGTCCGGGGTTGTTGAATTCGGCCTTGGCGCGGATGGTCCCGGTATTGGCGTTGATCTGGTTATCGATCAGGGTCAGGTGACCTTCGCCCAGCAGGTTGCCGGTTTCACCGTCGGTGTCGGCGCCGATGTAGGCTTTCACTTGTGCGCGTTGTGGGTCGCCGATCAGCCCTTGCAGGGTCGGCAGCATTTGCTGCGGCAAGGAGAACTCGACGGCGATCGGGTCGATCTGGGTCACGGTGAACAGACCTTGGGCGTCGGTCATGCGCAGGAAGTTGCCTTCATCCACCGTACGAATACCGACGCGCCCGGTGACCGGGGAGCGAATCTGTGTGTAGGAGAGTTGCACCTGAGCGGCGTCGATTGACGCCTGATTGCCTTGCGCCGTGGCCTTGAGCTGATTGACCAGCGCTTGTTGCTGGTCGTAGGTCTGCTTGGAAACCCCATCGTCGACCGTCAGTAATTTGTACCGCTTGAGGTTGACCTGTGCGACTTCCAATTGAGCCTGGCTTTCACCCAGTTGCGCACGGGTCTGATCGAGGCTGGCGCGGATCGAGCGGTCGTCGATGGTCGCGAGCAAGTCCCCTTTGTTCACCAGTTGGCCTTCCTTGACCAGGATTTTGGTGAGGATGCCGTCAATTTGCGGACGCACCACAACGCTGTGCAAGGACAGCACCGAACCGATGCCGCTGACATAACGTGGGACGTCTTTTTCAACAACGTTGACCACGCGCACCGGGATGGCCGCAGGCGCAGCGAGCTTCGCCGTGGCGGGCTTGACGACATACCAGGTGCCCCACGCGGCCAAAGCAATAAGCAGACCGGCGATCAAGGCGGTTTTTTTCTGAATTTGCATGCGAGTGGGGCGCCGGGCTAAGGGATAGGGGGAGTTTTCAGGTTTATACCCTCCTTTATAACCCTGTCAGCCCGTCAGGAGGGTGACTGCTAACTGACGGCGCTGTCAGTTTGGGAGGGATCTTGATTTTGCTTGCATGGCGTTCGGTCAGGTTGACCGCGTTATCGTTCATCGCGAGCAAGCTCGGCTCCTACAGATACGTTGGGTCCTTGTGGGAGCCGGGCTTGCCCGCGATGGCGGCAGTTCAGTCAACACAAAACCCGACGGACTCGCTCGCGGCGTGAAGCTTGCAGCTCTCGACACAGGTATACTGCCGCCTTTCGCGGCTCGCTGACCGGGCCCGACTCTATGTGCACCACCCGGAGCTTTCATGACTTCCCCGACACAACCGCCGGTTGCCGACGCTTTGAGCGACGACCAGGCAGACCTGCCAGACAGCGTCGACTCCAGCGCAGACAGCGAAACCAAAGCCGCGATCCCGGCATTCAAGTTCCCGTTCAAACCGGGTGAATTGGCCGCCGCCAAGAACGCCAACCAGCCTTGGTACAAGAATGGCGCGAAGAATGGGCATACCAAGACGCCAGGCGCAGCACCTCCGGGCACGCGTCGTTCGATGGGTAAGCGTTGACCCTCGGTTATGTTTTCTGCTGGAAAGAAATCTGTCTGATGCCGAGACAGTTCCCACAAGGATGAGCGACTTGTCCTCTGGGAAGGTTGGTGACCCTTCGTCGAAGATTCGTTTCCAAGAATTCTCGACGAAGCCACTGAAATGCCTCTGCTAAAAACGCTCACCGTCCTGTCGCTGGTGCTCCTGACCACCGGTTGTGTGTCTTCTAAACCTGACCCACAGATCCGTTTTGGGGTCGAAGCCCTGGTTCCGCCATTTGAAAGCCGTAATGAAAATGGCGAACTGGTCGGGTTGAACATCGATTTGGGCAACGCCTTGTGTGCCGAACTCAATGCCCGCTGTGTCTGGATCGACCAGGCTTACGCCACCAATATCGCTGCCCTTGAAGCCAGGCGTTTCGACGTCATCATGCCGATGACCGCTACGGCGGCGCGACGTGAGCGGATCGACTTCACCGAGAACCTTTACCCGTTGAGCAGCCGACTGGTGGCGCGTCAAGGTTCCGGTTTGCAACCGTCGGTGGTCTCGCTCAAAGGCAAGCGCGTCGGTGTTCTGGCGGGCACCAGCCGCGAGACGTTCGCCAAAACCCGTTGGGTGAGGCCGGGGTGACGGTGCGCAGTTTCAATTTGAATGATCAACTGATTGCCAGTTTGCAGGCGGGCGAAATCGACGCAACCCTGCAGGACACGATCGAAATTACCCACGCATTTTTGAGCCAGCCTCAAGGACAGGCATTCGACTTTGCCGGTCCTGTGCTCGACGATCCTATGTTGGGCAGCGGTGTGGCAATGGGGGTGCGCAATAACGACACCGCGTTGCGCGATAGCCTGAATGCTGCCCTTGAGCGTCTCAAGCGAAATGGCCAGTACCAGGCGATAACCCAGCGTTACTTGCCCCCCGTGACTACCGATGCACCCCGTTACTTTCCTAATGAGGAAGGCCTGCCATTTTCCGATGCGGTGCAGGTGGGGCACACGGTTTACCTGTCCGGGGTGATCGGCCTCGGAGCTGATGGCAAATTGGTCAAGGGCGGCATCGGACCGCAAACGACCCAGGCCATGGAGAACYTGCGTGCGGCATTGCAAGGCAATGGTTCATCCCTGGCCCAAGTGGCCAAATGCACGGTCATCCTGGCTGACATCAAGGATTTTTCCGCCATGAGTACTGTGTATCGCAGTTACTTCCCGGTGGACCGTTTGCCGGCTCGTACGACGTTTGCCGGCCAGTTGGTTGCGGGTGCGAAAGTAGAAGTGGAATGCCTGGCGGTCACGGCCCGCTAGTTCTATCGGTGACGGGCCATTGTGCAATGGAGTTGTGCGGTGGCTCCGACGTCTGGAGCCGGGCCTCTCAAGCCGCCCGCAACGAAATAAACGCGTAGTTCACCGGCGCTTCGGTCACCAGTTGCGCACCTGCCGCCTRCACTTGCCCGGCAATTTCATCTCCCGACACATGAAACACCCAGTCAGCCCCTGACGCTGCCAACGGTTGTGCTGTTACGTGGTCGATGACATTGGCAAATGCCGTCATGTCTGGCAGATAGGCCGTAAATCCATCGCCCTTCAGCGCTGTCGTGCGAATGCCCAATAACGCGCAAATCGCGTCCTTGGCCTGGACATCATCACGATCCGCCTGGCGCGAACGCAGGATCAGCTCTTTCAGTTCCTGATCGACCATTTCGCCGCCGATGATCAAGTCCGGGCCTTGTTCCCACGACTCGGGCGGGCAGTCCTTGGTCGCCGTATCCAGCATGATGTGTGGGTTGATTTCCGCCGGGTAGATGCGGCACACCAGCGGTCGGCGTTGGTAAATGCGGCACAGGTTGTCTTCGTCAAGATTCCGGCAGGGACCGACGTTGTAGGCGGCAAAGGTGATCGCCACATAGGCCTCGGACGCGCCGCTTCGAACCACCACCGAACGGCGTTCGGCATGTTCGCGTTGCTGCGCCGGCAGGCCCAGGCCGTTCCCCAGGAAACCCTCGACGAGCACGATCACCTGACCGCCATCGGCCGCCCACATCCGGGCTTCCGCCAGCGTCAGCGGGACGTGGTGGTCATTGCAGCACTTGCCGCAACCTACGCAGGAAAACGTTGTGTTCATGGATTACCGGACCGCCTGTTAACGCATGAAGTGGCGACAGAATGTCGCCGCAGCGCTCGGTCTTGAAGCAAGTTGTACGCCACTCACTGGGCCTTGGCAGTCGGACGGATCGAGTCCCATTCGGTCACGTAGGCGGTTTTGGTCTTTTTGTTGTAGAGGCACAGTTCAGTGCCTTGCTGGCCTTTCATGTGTTTTTGCGGGTATTGGCCTTGCAGCAGGAGGGCGGTGTAGTCGACCCGATCATCGAATTGCGCAGGGTTGCCGACGGGCTTGGCATTTTTCAGGCTGCTGGCCTTGGTGCAACGGGTGAGTACCGCTTTGTCGTAGGCAGCCCAGGCGTCGGGGCTGGAAGCCTGGGCCTGGGAGGCGAGGGCGCTGAGGCAGAGGAAGGTCAGGCTGACGGCTTTCATGTTCGGGCATCCTTGGGGGTGATTGACCAAGGTCTGAGTCTGTCACGTCGGGACAGGTTCCCGGCGAACCACAACCATCCCGGCACTTTCATACAAACGCTGCGCTCGAAGGTTGTCTTCCAATACCTTCAGGTCGACAAAACCCTCGCGGCGTTGCTGAAACACATTGAACGCGTGCAGCAATAAAGTGCGGCCAAGCCCTTGGCCTTGTGCTCGCGGATGCACGACAAGGTTCTTGATGAAGGCGCTGGTCCAGCACTGGCACACGCCAACGACACCGTCGGCATCCAGCGCAATGAAACACAAGGAGGGATCGTATTCGGGATCGGTTTCAAACCGCTGTTGCCACAGTTCCAGCGCTGGCACGCGGCCGCCACCTTCGAGATAACCCTGTTCCATCAAGCGATGAACGGCTTCGGCCAATTCAGGCCGGTAGGGGCTGAGGACTATCCCTTGAGGCCAGGTAATCGGCGGCACACCTTGCGCGAGGTTGCGCCGCATCAAAAAGCAAAAGCCCTCGGCCACCTGTTAATGACCTTGTTCAGCGACAGCCTTGGCTGCCTCGATCAGGCATTTGGTCAGCTCTGGCGAAGAGAATTTGGTCAGCACGGCGTTAGCTCCGGCCAAACGCGCTTTTTCGCTGTTCATCGCACTGTCCAAAGACGTGTGCAACAGCACATACAGGTGCGAGAAGTCCGGCGTTTCGCGCAGGGTGCGGGTGAAGGCGTAGCCGTCCATTTCCGACATTTCGATGTCCGAGACGATCAGGTTGATCTGCGAAGCGGTGCCTTGCAGGTCGAGCAGGCAGTCGATGGCTTCCTTGGCGCTGCGGGCGGTGTGGCATTGCAGGCCGAGGTTGCGCAGGGTGTGCACCGATTGTTGCAGGGCAACCTGGCTGTCATCGACCACCAGAATGCGGGCGTTGCCCAAGACTTCGGCGTCTTCCATGCTCAGCTCGGTCGGGGCCGATTCGATTTGCGCCGGAGCGATGCCGTGGATGACTTTTTCGATGTCCAGCACTTGCACCAGCGTACCGTCGACCGAGGTCACGCCGGTGATGTACGAGCGCACGCCGCCGGAACCAAAGGGCGGTGGGCGGATATCGGTGGTCAGGCAATGGACGATCTTGCTCACGGCCTGAACATGCAGGCCCTGCTTGGAGCGGCTGACGTCGGTGACGATCAGGCAGCCACCGTTCGGATCTTCCAGCGGGCGCTCGCCAATGGCACGGCTCAGGTCGATCACCGACAACGAGGCGCCGCGCAGGGTGGCGATGCCTTTAACGTGGGGATGCGACTCCGGCAGCCGGGTCAGCGGCGGGCAAGGGATGATTTCACTGACTTTCAGCAGGTTGATCGCCATCAGCTTGCCGCTGCGCAACGTGAACAGCAAAAGCGAAAGTGAATCTGCGCGGGCTTTATTGGTGGACATAAAAACCTTCTGTGGAAAAGGTGATGGGCGATTGCGGGATCGCCCACAACTACCGATATCGGGTTATCGACTTGTAGCGGGCAGGCTTTAGGGGCTTTGCGTCGCACATCGGTGAATGCATTCTTTGTAGCAGCTGCCGAGCCTGCGAGGCTGCGTCCGGTTGCGAAGCAGCCGTAAACCCTGAATCCCGGATGTATCAGATACAACGCAGCCGATGGATTGGCGAGGACTGCGTCCTCGAACGCAGCCTCGCAGGCTCGGCAGCTGCTACAGGGACCGAGTTATTTCATCCCCAACCGCTTGGCCATGCGCCCAAGATTCGCCCGGTCCAGGCCTAGCTCACGGGCCGCGCTGGCCCAGTTGTCTTGGTGCCGCTCCAGGCAACTACTGATCAATTGCCGTTGATAGTTCTCGGTGGCTTCACGCAAATCGCCAGACACCAGCACCACAGGGTTGGCCACCGGTTGCTCGGTGATAGCCTCGACACTGCCAGTGGGCAAGTCCAGGTCCGCTGCACTCAAACTGAGAATCTTCGGGCGGTCCTTGCAGTTGCCCAGCGCTTTGAGTGAGCTTCGACCAATCAAATGCTCCAGCTCACGCACATTCCCTGGCCAGTTGTACGCCAGCAATGCGGTCTGCGCGTCGCTGCTCAAACGCAGGCTGTTGAGGCCCATGCGCGAGCGATTTTGCTCAAGAAAGTAGCCACTGAGCAGCAACACGTCCCGCCCGCGATCGCGCAGCGCCGGTACCAGCAAGGGGTAAACGCTCAAACGGTGGTAAAAGTCGGCACGGTAGCGACCGTTGCGCACTTCTTCGGCCAGGTCGCGGTTGGTGGCCGCGATCAGCCGCACATCCACCTGGTGTTCCTTGTCCGAGCCCAGGCGCTGCAACTGACCGCTTTGGAGCACTCGCAACAGCTTGGCTTGCACTGTCAGTGACAATTCACCGACTTCATCGAGAAACAGCGTGCCGCCATTGGCCAGCTCAAACTTGCCGCGACGATCACTTGTTGCGCCAGTAAAGGCGCCCCGCACGTGACCGAACAATTCGCTCTCGACCAATGTGTCCGGTAGCGCCGCGCAGTTGAGGCTGATGATGGGTTTGTCGGCTCGTGCAGAGGCGGCGTGAATCGCCTGCGCCACCAGTTCCTTGCCGACGCCGGTTTCGCCGGTGATCAACACGGTCAGGTCACTGCCGCCCACCAGATTGATTTCTTCCACCAGACGCTTGTGGGCCTTGCTCTGGCCGATCATCTCGCGGTCCTGCTGACCACTGGCTTGACGGTAAACCTCGGCGCGCTGGTGTTCGTCTTCGGCGCGATTGGCCAGGCGCTCGATGCGCTCGGCAGCGTTGACCGTGGCCGCAGCGAGGCTGGCAAAGGCTTGCAGGGCGTCCAGTTCGATGGGTTCAAACTGTTCCGGATCGAGGGCATCGAGGGTCAGCAAGCCCCATGGGCGCTCGTCGATAAACAGCGGGCATCCCATGCAGTCGTGGACTTCCAGATGATCATCGAGGCCTTCGACCAGCCCGTCGTAAGGGTCCGGCAGGCCGCTGTCGGCGGCAAAGCGGGTGGGGCCGTGGCTGCTGAGCAATGCCTCGAAGCGCGGGTGTTCGCTGACTTTGAAGCGTCGTCCCAGGGTGTCGGTACTCAACCCGTCGACGGCCAAGGGCACCAGCCAATCGCCATCAAGGCGCAGCAGGGCTGCGGCATCGCAAGGGAGCAAGGCGCGCATGGCTTCGAGCAGGCGGCGATAACGCTCGCCTTCGGGCAATTCGCGAGACAGGTCGGAGACCAGGGGCAGCAGGGCGGTGAGCAAGGATTTTGCAGTCATAGTGACTCCATGTAGTCGGGATGACTATAAGGCAGTGTGTGTCGATATGACTACTGTGTTTTTAAGTTGTTGTTTTATAAGGTTTATAGTTTTGGCATGGAAACTGAAGGGTCTAAGGAAACTCACACAAAGATCCGGAGTCGCCTTAATGCTTAGCGTCCAAGACCGTGCCATTGTCAAATCCACCGTGCCGCTGCTGGAAAGCGGGGGCGAAGCGCTGATTACCCACTTCTACCGCATGATGCTCTCGGAATACCCTGAGGTCCGCCCGCTGTTCAACCAGGCCCACCAGGCCAGCGGTGATCAACCGCGCGCGCTGGCCAACGGTGTGTTGATGTACGCGCGGCACATCGACCAGCTCGACCAGTTGGGTGACCTGGTGGCCAAGATCATCAACAAGCACGTGGCCCTGCAAATCCTGCCGGAACACTACCCCATTGTCGGATCCTGCCTGTTGCGCGCCATCGCCGAAGTGCTGGGCGAAGAAATCGCCACCCCTGAAGTGATTGCTGCCTGGGGTGCCGCGTATGGCCAACTCGCCGACATTTTGATCGGCGCTGAAACCAGCATCTACGACCAGAAAGAACAGGCCCCTGGCGGATGGCGCGGGGCGCGGGATTTCATCGTGACGGCCAAGGTCGAGGAAAGCGCTGAAATCACCTCGTTCTACTTCGAACCTGCCGACAAAGGCCCGATTCTTGTGGCGGAGCCTGGCCAGTACATCGGCATGAAACTGATCCTCGACGGCGAAGAGATCCGTCGCAATTACTCGCTGTCGGCACTGGCGAACAACGGTCAGTACCGCATCAGCGTCAAGCGTGAAACCGGTGGGCGCGCGTCAAACCACTTGCACGATCAGTTGCATGTCGGTGCGAGCATCGAGCTGTTTCCGCCGTCGGGCGAATTCACCCTGGCCGCCAGTGACAAACCGCTGGTGCTGATCAGTGGCGGTGTCGGCATCACGCCAACGCTGGCAATGCTCGAAGCCGCGCTGGCCACCGAGCGCCCGGTGCATTTCATCCACTGCGCGCGCAACGGCAGCGTGCACGCCTTCCGTGACTGGATCGATGGTCTGGCCGAGCGTCATCCGCAACTCAAGCGCTTCTATTGCTACGCCGAAGATGACGGCGTCAGCGCCGCTGCGCACAAGGTCGGGTTGTTGAGTCAGGAGCAACTGGGCGAGTGGTTGCCCGAACAGCGTGACCTGGATGCTTACTTCCTTGGGCCTAAAGGCTTCATGGCCGCGATCAAGCGTCACCTCAAGGCCTTGGGTGTACCGCAGCAGCAAAGCCGCTACGAGTTCTTTGGCCCGGCCTCGGCGCTGGAGTAACTGGTCAGGGCGACTCGGGAGACCGAGTCGCCTTCATCTCGGGTAAGCCCGCTCCCACAGGTTTTGTGTCGTTCGAGAGATTGCGGGCAAGCACAATTCCTGTGGGAGCGGGCTTGCCCGCGATTGGCCGCACTGCGGTTCCGAACCGTACAAATCCTTTAAAAGTTAATCCCTCCTTAACCGCTTTATCGTTTATTCCCCCGAATCCACCGGCACGCGGCAGGCTCTCAAACGACGGAGCCTGCGTGTAGACTGGCGGCAACTGATATCAAAAAGGGAAACGCGATGAGCGAGGAATCGATGCGGTTGGGACGCGAACGGCGTTATCTGGTGTTACTGGGCATCATCTGCCTGGCGCTGATCGGCGGCGCGCTGTACATGCAAATTGTGTTGGGCGAGGCGCCATGCCCGCTGTGCATCCTCCAGCGTTATGCGTTGTTGTTTATCGCGGTGTTCGCCTTCATCGGTGCGGCGATGCGCACCCGTCGCAGCATTACCGTGTTCGAGACGCTGGTGGTCATCAGTGCCATTGCAGGCGTCGCGGTCGCCGGGCATCACGTCTACACCCAGTTCTATCCTGCGGTCAGTTGCGGCATCGACGTGCTGCAACCGATTGTCGATGGTTTGCCACTGGCGAAGATCTTCCCGCTGGGCTTCCAGGTCGATGGCTTCTGCTCCACGCCGTACCCGCCGATCCTCGGCCTGTCGCTGGCGCAATGGGCGCTGGTGGCGTTCGTGTTGATCGTGGTGCTGGTGCCGTTGCTCACTTCACGTAACCGTAAAACGCTGCGCTGAGGCAGTTCGCTTCACCGCTGCGTCATCCAAAAAAAACGCCCCGGTCCTCGTTAAGAGGGCCGGGGCGTTTTGCATTTCTGACGGTTGGTAGAAAGACCTTGATGCACGACAAGAAGGGGTGCGACACGTGTGCGACATGTTGTCACATCGGCAGTGTCGCAAGGCATTTCAAAAGGATTAATTGGCATAAGGTCTGGCAACAAAATTGGACTGCCCGGATGCTGATTCAATTCGCCCGGAAAGTGATGAGGCAGGCAGTTTTAACAAGTGCTGGCGAATTGCCGGAGCCCTTGTCACGTGGGGGCTTTGGCAATCTCGGGAGAGGGTGTAGGGGGCTCGAAGCTGTCTGAACTGCGGGAGATAGACCTACTAATTTTGGTGTTTTTGTTGAGAATCAATTTCGATAACATGCCCGACTTTTACGAAATACGTTAATGATTGTTGCTGGAATGGATAAAAATTATTTCGGGATGAGACATGGTTTATGAATCGTTACATATCTACAATCGCCCGCACTGAATTCCCGGCACTGCTCACCCTTAATCAGGTGCTTGAGCAGAAAGAAGGGCGTCGAGAGGCCTGAAGGCTTCATGCGACTCCCCGGTGTCGGAGCCTTCCAACTATCCGCACCAAATGGAATTGGTCTGTAACAAGGCCTTTGACCACGAATTCGAATAAGAACTTACCGCTGGCCCAGGATTTGTCGAGCAGCGTCTGACGCGCGACGGGCAGCCCTTATTCAATCCAAGAAAAATGCCAACCCTTGGCAGGGTGAAGTGTTGGCGATCAAAACCCAACTGCATTGCGCAAGCTGCTTTAGAGGTCGTGAGATGAGTAAAAACAGGTACCCCAGACTACTAGGCTTATTGCCGCTGATTGGCACGTTGTTGCTGTCAGGCTGCAACATGACCTTGCTCGATCCCAAGGGCCAGGTGGGCCTGGATGAGCGAAACCTGATCATCACCGCAACGCTGCTGATGCTTCTTGTCGTGGTACCGGTCATCGTCATGACCTTCCTGTTCGCCTGGAAATATCGCGCCTCCAACACCGACGCCGTCTACACGCCGAAGTGGTCGCACTCCACCAAGATTGAAATCGCGGTGTGGGCCATTCCAGTGCTGATCATCATTGCCCTGGGTTATGTCACCTACAAGTCGACCCACGCACTGGACCCGTACAAACCACTGGAATCCGACGTCAAGCCGGTCACCATTCAAGTGGTCTCGATGGACTGGAAGTGGCTGTTCATCTACCCGGAACAAGGCATTGCCACGGTCAACAAGATCGTCTTCCCGGCCAACACGCCAATCAATTTCCAGATCACCTCCGACACCGTGATGAACTCGTTCTTCATTCCGGGCCTGGGCGGCCAGATCTACGCGATGGCGGGCATGCAGACCAAACTGCACCTGATCGCCAACCAGAACGCTGAATTCGACGGTATCTCCGCCAACTACAGCGGCGCGGGTTTCACCGGCATGAAGTTCAAAGCAATCGCCACCTCTCAGGCTGATTTCGATGCCTGGGTCAGTGATGTCAAGAAGGCACCTAAACAGCTTGAAAAAGCTGAATACGAAGCCCTTTCCAAACCAAGCCAGAACAATCCAGTAGAGCTCTACTCCTCGTTCACGCCGAACCTGTTCCAGACCATCGTCGACAAGTACGAAGGCATGAAACCGGGTCCGAAAGTGGACCACGAGAAGAAAGAGAAAGAAGTGGCCCAGATGGAAGGGATGGACATGAGTTCGCATTCAGCTGCCGGGGCAGAGGAGTAAACGATGTTTGGTAAATTAAGTTGGGAAGCGGTCCCGTTCCACGAGCCGATCGTGATGGTGACCATCGCCATGATCGCGCTCGGCGGTCTGGGCGTGTTCGCTGCAATCACCTATTTCAAGAAGTGGACCTACCTGTGGTCCGAGTGGCTGACATCGGTCGACCACAAGAAAATCGGCGTGATGTACATCGTCGTGGCCATGATCATGCTGCTGCGTGGTTTTGCCGACGCCATCATGATGCGTTCCCAGCTGGCCCTGGCCACTGAAGGTTCGCCTGGCTACCTGCCACCTGAACACTATGACCAGATCTTCACCGCTCACGGTGTGATCATGATCATCTTCATGGCGATGCCATTCTTCACCGGCCTGATGAACCTTGCAGTGCCGCTGCAGATCGGCGCCCGTGACGTTGCCTACCCGTTCCTGAACTCCCTGAGCTTCTGGCTGCTGGTCTCCGGCGTTGTGCTGGTTAACGTGTCCCTGGGTGTCGGCGAATTCGCCCGTACCGGTTGGGTTGCGTATCCACCGCTGTCGGAACTGGGCTACAGCCCTGGCGTGGGTGTGGACTACTACATCTGGGCGCTACAGCTATCCGGGCTAGGTACGACGCTGACCGGGGTCAACTTCCTGGCCACCGTGCTGAAAATGCGTACCCCGGGCATGAAAATGATGGACATGCCGATCTTCACCTGGACCTGCACCTGGGCCAACGTACTGATCGTCGCTTCCTTCCCGATCCTGACCGCTACCCTGGCACTGCTGACGCTTGACCGTTACATGGATTTCCACATTTTCACCAATGAACTTGGTGGCAATCCGATGATGTACGTCAACCTGTTCTGGGCCTGGGGCCACCCCGAGGTTTACATCCTGATTCTGCCGGCATTCGGGATCTTCTCCGAAGTCATCTCGGCCTTCTCCGGCAAGAAGCTGTTCGGTCACCACTCGATGATCTACGCCTCGGGCGCGATCTCGATCCTGGGCTTTATGGTTTGGCTGCACCACTTCTTCACCATGGGTTCGGGTGCCAGCGTCAACGCCTTCTTCGGTCTGGCGACGATGCTGATTTCCATCCCGACGGGTGTGAAGCTATTCAACTGGCTGTTCACCATCTACCAGGGCCGTCTGCGCATGACCAGCCAGGTGCTGTGGACCCTGGGCTTCATGGTGACCTTCGCCATCGGCGGCATGACCGGCGTACTGCTGGCCATTCCGGGTGCTGACTTCGTTCTGCACAACAGCCTGTTCGTTATTGCTCACTTCCATAACGTGATCATCGGCGGCGCAGTATTCGGCTACATCGCAGGCTTCGGCTTCTACTTCCCTAAAGCGTTCGGCTTCAAGCTGCACGAAGGTTGGGGCAAGGCAGCGTTCTGGTTCTGGATCTCGGGCTTCTTCGTCGCGTTCATGCCGCTCTATGTATTGGGCTTCATGGGCATGACCCGTCGTCTGAACAGCACCACCAACCCTGAGTGGACGCCTTACCTGCACGTTGCAATGTTTGGCGCGATCCTGATCGCTGTCGGTATTGC
Organism: Pseudomonas sp. P1_F1_2; assembly: GCF_056405815.1. NCBI lineage: Bacteria > Pseudomonadati > Pseudomonadota > Gammaproteobacteria > Pseudomonadales > Pseudomonadaceae > Pseudomonas > Pseudomonas sp. P1_F1_2. Next base: position 56,355 of record NZ_JBFUBK010000010.1, read on the forward strand.
CTGCCAGTTGATCCAGCTGTACGTCAGTGTCCGTGACCGTAACAAGCCGGAAAACATGTGCGAACACGGTGACCCGTGGAATGCCCACACGCTGGAATGGTCGACTTCGTCGCCACCACCGTTCTACAACTTTGCCGTTCTGCCGAAAGCCGACTGCATCGACCCGTTCACCGAGGCCAAGGAAAACGGTACTGCGTACAAGGCCCCGGCCAAGTACGAGCCGATCCACATGCCAAACAACACCGCGACCGGCCTGGTCATGGGTGCTCTGTTGACCGTGTTCGGTTTCGCGATGATCTGGCACATCTGGTGGATGGCCATCTTCGGCCTCGCCGGTACCGTGATCTACTTCGTTATCCATGCTGCCCGTGATGACCAGGGCTATATGGTGCCGGTCGACGTGATCGAGCGCACCGAAGCCGAGCAGCACAAGCGTCTGGTAGCCGCCGGGAAAATCCCGGCCACTGCCACCCGTGTTGAAACCTCGTTGGAACAGGCTTAAACCATGTCGAACTTAGTGACCAATGCTGGACACACCCATGTCGATGGACATGGGCACGATGACCATCACCACGACTCGGGCGAGATGACCGTATTCGGTTTCTGGCTCTACCTGATGACCGACTGCATCTTGTTTGCGTCGATCTTCGCGGTGTACGCGGTACTGGTTAACAACGTAGCGGGTGGCCCGTCGGGCCACGACATCTTCGAGCTGCCATACGTGCTGGGCGAAACCGCCTGCCTGTTGCTCAGCTCGATCACCTACGGCTTCGCCATGCTGGCGTTGTTCAAAGGCAACAAGAAGGCGGTACTGGGCTGGTTGGCCATCACCTTCCTGTTCGGCCTGGGCTTCATCGGCATGGAGATCAACGAGTTCCACATGCTGATCTCCGAAGGCTACGGTCCTAACCGCAGCGGCTTCCTGTCCGGGTTCTTCACCCTGGTCGGCACCCACGGTCTGCACGTGACCAGCGGTCTGATCTGGATGGCGATCATGATGTATCAGGTCCAGAAAAAAGGCCTGACGTCGACCAACAAAACCCGTCTGAGCTGCCTGAGCCTGTTCTGGCACTTCCTGGACGTGGTGTGGATCTGCGTATTCACCGTTGTTTACCTGATGGGGACCCTGTAATGGCTAACGCAGCTCACTCACACAATGGCCACGACAGTCACGACGACAGCCACGGCAGCGTCAAGTCGTACGCCATCGGCTTCATCCTGTCGGTGATCCTGACGATCATTCCTTTCGGCCTGGTGATGTACCCGTCGCTGCCGAAAGCCATGACCCTGTGGATCGTACTGGTCTTCGCAGTTATCCAGGTGCTTGTTCACCTGGTGTACTTCCTCCACCTGGACCGCTCCGCTGCCCAGCGTAACAACGTGATCGCGTTTGTTTTCGCCGCATTGGTAATCGTTCTGTTGGTTGGCTTGTCGCTGTGGATCATGTTCAGCATCCACACCGTCATGATGGCGCACTGAGGAAAGTCCGGATGTCCTTTAAGCACTTTATCCAAATCACCAAACCGGGGATCATTTTCGGTAACGTGCTTTCTGTGGCGGGCGGATTTTTCCTGGCCTCGAAAGGGCATGTCGATCTGGCCATTTTCCTGGCCGCCATGATCGGCACGTCCCTGGTGGTGGCTTCGGGTTGCGTGTTCAACAACTGCATCGACCGCGACATCGACCTGAAGATGGAACGCACCAAGAACCGGGTGCTGGTCCAGGGCTTGATCTCCCTGAAACTGGCCCTGGCCTTTGCGACCGTCCTGGGTGTTGCCGGCGTCGCATTGTTGTACAAGGTGGCGAACCCGTTGGCCGCGCTGTTCGCGGTGATCGGTTTCATCATCTACGTCGGCTTCTACAGCCTGTACCTCAAGCGCAAGTCGGTTCACGGCACGCTGGTGGGCAGTCTGTCGGGCGCCATGCCGCCGGTGATTGGCTACGTCGCTGTGACCAACAGCTTCGACATGGCCGCACTGACCCTGCTGGTGATGTTCAGCCTGTGGCAGATGCCGCATTCCTATGCCATCGCGATTTTCCGCTTCAACGATTACCTGGCCGCATCGATTCCGGTGCTGCCAGTGAAGCGCGGGATCCAGGTGGCCAAGAAGCACATCCTGATCTACATCCTGGCCTTCCTCGTGGCGACCTTGATGCTGACCTTCAGCGGCTACGCCGGCATGAGCTACCTCGCCGTCGCCGCGGCCATGGGCATGTACTGGTTGTACATGGCCTGGACCGGCTACAAGGCAGTGGATGACACGGTCTGGGCACGCAAGCTGTTCGTGTTCTCGATCTTCACCATTACCGCGTTGAGCGTGATGATGTCCCTGGACTTCAAAGTGCCGACCGAGTTGCTGCTGACGTACGCGCCTTAAGCGTCGGATGCTGTAAACAAAAGCCCCGCCTTCGAGAGAAGTGCGGGGCTTTTTGTTGGGGGGCAAACAGAAAAACTCAGCGATCAAGCAACCGGAAAAACCGCTCGCGCACCTGGGTGTTATCGCTGTGCGCGACATTGAAACGCAGGAAGCTGCTGGCATCGGCCGCTTTGCTCAGCAAGGTGCCGGGCGCCAGCACCAGGTCAATGTCGAGGCCTTTGCTGGCCAGGGTTTCAGCGTGGAAACCTTCGGGCAAGCGGGTCCAGATAAACAACCCTTCACCCGGTAGCGACGATACCGAGCACCCGGCCTCCACCAGCCAGCGCGCCACACGGCTGCTGGATTCGTAGAGGCGGTCGACGGTGCGGCGGGTGTGTTTGGCGAAGCTTCCATTGTTGAGCATGGAGCAGGTGATCTGCTCCGCGAGTTCCGAGGTCACGCCGCCGCAGGCCATTTTCAAAGCAATCATCCGGGCCGCCAAGGGCCGCGACAACACGGTGTAGCTGACACGGCTGTTGGCGGTCAGGGTCTTGGAAAAACCGGAGACGTAACTGACCGTGTCCAGCCCGCCCGCGGCCAGGCGCGGTGTGCGTTTCTGCTGGATGTCGCCATACAAGTCATCTTCGACGATATGAAAACCATAGCGGTGACTCAGTTCCAGCAGGCGATAAACCTGGGCGGCGGTGAACGAGTGGCCGGTCGGGTTATGCAGCGTGCTGTTGGTCATATACAGCACGGGGCGATGGGCAATCAGCAATTGCTCGAACGCCTCAAGGTCCAGGCCATCGCAATCGCGGGCAATGGTGATGACCTTGGCGCCGTGCAACGCCAGATTGGCGTGCATGTTGAAGTAACACGGGTCGTCGAGTACTACCGTATCGCCAGGCTTTATCAACAGGCGCATCAGCAGGTCGATCGCCTGCACGGTGTTGGAAGTGGTGATGATTTGTTCCACCGGTGCCTCGATACCGACGGTCGACAACTTGACCCGTAATGCCTCGCGCAACGGCAGATAACCGCCCACTTCACCGTACTCGCCCATGCGCAGCGTCGTCGCGCGAAGTGTCGCGCGTACGGCTTTGAGCAGTTCTTCGGCGGGCAACCAGGAGGCGGGGAGGAATCCGCAGCCGGGACGCAGCGCACCGTTTTCCAGCAACAGTGCACGGCGGACCCGGCTGAGCGTGTCCTGAGGTTGCAAGTCCGGACCGGCAACCGCAGACGGCGGATTGATGGCTCGCTGAACGTAATGCCCGGAACCCTGGCGCGAGACCACCAGTCCCTTGGCGCGCAACCGGTCAAGGGCATCGACCATTGTCGACTTGCCCACGTTCATCAAGCCCGAGAGCTCGCGAATGGGTGGCAGTTTGGCCCCATGGGGCAGGCCTCCCTGGTTGATCGCCATCGTCAGCTGATCGACGATCTGCTGCACCAGCGGCATCCCTGGCTGAAGTTCGATGGCGGCGATGACTGCACGCTGAGCCTGCATTTTACTGGTCTCCCTGGCAGTAAAGTTCGTTGGATTCTATACGAACTTACCCTGAACAAGACAAGTGTCTGATGCCTACCATCAACTGCGCTTTTCGCTCTCTTGATGAAGAAGGTTCGGTAGATGATTAAGCAATTGACTCGCGACGAACGCTTCGTCGCCCTGGCAAAAGAACTGGGTTTTGATATCTACGACGAGAACGCTGCTGGCGGACATTACGCGCCGCTGATTCGACATGAAGATGAACTGTACATCAGCGGGCTGGTGCCGCGAATGAACGGCAAAATTCAGTACCTTGGCAGGGTGGGGCTGGAGCTCAACCTGGCAGATGCTCAAGAAGCGGCGAGTATCAGTGCGATACGTGGGCTGGCGCTGATTTACGCCGCCATCGGTTCACTGGAGCACATAAAGGCGCTGCTTCGCATAACGGTCTATGTGAAATCCACCTTTGATTTTGTCGATCTCAGTGACGTGGCCAATGGCGCATCGGATGTCTTTACGCATGTACTAGGCGATGCCGGTAAACACACCCGTACGACCGTCGGTGTTTATCAGCTGCCGAAAAACGCGCCGGTAGAAGTGGACATGATGGTGGCGCTGCATTCGTCAGCTCCGTCATCCTGAGTGCAATAAAAAGCCCTGCTTCAAGGGCAGGGCTTTTCGGTCATCGGCGTTTACCCGACTGATTTACTGCGCGGCGATGCTGTAGCCGTCGAACGCGGTTTGCTGCTGCAGTGCGGTGATGATGTTCTTGCGGTTGACCGCTTGTTCGACGCCGGCGTTATCGAGGAACGTCTCGCTTTCAATCACTGCGTCATCGCCTTCGCCGACGAAGGTGAAGCCGAGGAACTCCAGCGCTTTGCGGTCAACGTTCAGGCTTGAACGCGGGGTGCGCAGCGGCAGGGTGACGTTTATGCCGTCCTTGCTGATGGTGAACACTTCGAGATCTTTCTTGGCGCGAGCCACTTTGCTCTTGCCACTGCTCGGGTTGCTGATGGCCTGGTGAGTCTGGTTCAGCACTTTCAGCGCGAGGCCGTAGACGATCTCCTGAAACGCCGGGTCATCCTTGAAGCTGGAGAGAATCCGGCTGATCGGGAATTTGCTGCTCAGGTCTTCGAGAGCGGCGATGTCGGCCGCTTCCGCGTCCTTGAGTTGCTTGAGTTCGCCCATCAGCTCATAGGCTTTATCGTCGTCGAAGCTGTCATGTGCCTGGCGAATCGCGGCGCGCAGCTCGCGGATCTGGTCGCTTTCCCGGGTGGACTGAAAAGCGTCCAGGACCATCTCGCTGATGGTCTTGGCCTGTGGCACATGCTGTGAAAGATTGATGGAGTTTTCGTATTCCGCTTTGGACGACAGGGTGACTACGGATTCAGCGGTGTTGGAATCGGACATTGAAATTTCACTACTTCTTTTAACTTGAATTGAGGCGAGAAAGCACAGGGCCTTTTCAGGTCGCCTAATCTATTGGACCGCGGCAGCGTTGTCACGGGTGAACAGGCAACTGGTCGTCATTTTTGCGAGCCATTACCTGAACGTGTGCCGCCGACTAGGTCCCGGTCGAATTGAGATTCATCGAGCGAACCGCCCATTGTTCCGCCGTTTGCTCATCCACCGGCAAGGAGAAGCGAAAGGTCGCGCCTCGTCCGGGCAGATCGATCAGCTGGATCTCGCGACCATGCAATTGCAGGATCCGATGCACGATACGCAGCCCCAGCCCGCCATCGCGCCGTGCACCGCCAATGTTGAAGGGACGCAGGAACAGCCCTTCGCGCAACTGTGGTGCGATGCCGGGGCCGGTGTCGCTGACGGTGACTTCGATAAACGGCCCTTGTGGGCGCAGGCTCAATTCGACTTCTCCACCTTGAGGGGTATTGCGCAGGGCGTTGTCGAACAGGTTGGTCAACACCCGCTCGATCAATCCCAGGTCGGCGCAGGCCGCGGAAACGTTAGGGGCGAAAGTGGCCTTCAGTTCGATCTGGCGCGCTTCGGCGGTCAGCTCGAATTTCTGGAAGATGTCCTGCACCAGATCGGTCATGGAGAAGCGTTCAAGCACCGGTTGTACGAAACCGTGCTCCAGTCTGACCAGTTCGAGCAGCGATTGCGCCAGGCCACCCACTTTTCGACTTTGATCCAGGGCGATGCCCAGATAGCGACGGCGGTCGGCGGGGGATAACGTGGCGTCTTTGAGCGTCAGGGTTTCCAGGTATCCGTGCAGCGAGGCCAACGGTGTTCGCAGGTCGTGGGAAATGTTTGCCACCAGTTCGCGACGCTCCTGATCCTGGCGAGTCAGTGAGCGCCACTGTTCACTCAGGCGGGTTTGCATTTGCCGGAAGGCTGCGTCCAGTACGGCAATTTCATCGTGACTGGCCGCTTTCCCTAGCGGTTCCGCGGTCGGTGGTGTGGAGGGAACACCATCGATGTCGAACTGACTGACTCTTTCGGTCAAGCGGCGCAACGGTCGGGTAATCAGGGCAAATGCCGTGAGACCGGCGATCAGGCACAACAACGCGACCAGACCGATGGACCACAGGGCGGTATTGAGCGCGGCACTGGTGGCGCCGCGTTCGGCGAAGCGGTCGTGTTCTTCGCTGAGCAGTACCACATAGAGATAACCGGCGGGCTGACCGTTGACCCGCAATGGCGCGGCGCTGAAGACTTTGCGTCCATCGACGCTGCGCGGGTCATCGCCGAGAATCGGCAGGGCGTCACCCTTGAGCAAGCGCTGGATCGGCCCAAGGTCGATCCGTTCCCGATGTATCCGCCCTTCTGGGGCGGCGCTGCCGACGATTTTGCCCTCGGAGTCCAGCAGATAGACCTCGACGCTGGGATTGACCTGCATGAGTTTGCTGAACAATTCGCGAACGGCATTGGGCATCAGGCCGCCAGCATCCATCAGTACGGTGTCATGGGCGATGTGTTGCGCCAGATCGCGCGACAGTCCCTGGACCACTTCCAGTTCATGCATTTGATTGGCGCGCACTTGCATCCACGCCGATGTGCCACAGCACACCAGCAACAGAATCGCGAACACCAGGGACAGGCGTTGTGTCAGGGTCAGCCTCATGGCTGTTCCTCCTTGACCGCGAATTTGTAACCGCGCCCCCACACCGTGAGGATGCGCACAGGTTGCGCCGGGTCAGCTTCGATCTTGGCCCGCAGACGGTTGATGTGGGTGTTCACCGTATGTTCGTAGCCCTCATGGCTGTAACCCCATACCRCATTGAGCAAGTCCATGCGCGAGAACACCTTGCCCGGCTGGCGGGCGAAGAAGTAGAGCAGGTCGAACTCCCGTGGTGTGAGGTCCAGGCGCCGCCCGTCGAGCGAAACCTCGCGGGTGATCGGGTCGATGGACAGGCCGTCCGTCATCAGGCTGCCCGAGTCCATTTTCAGGTTGCGGGCCATGGCGTCTACCCGACGCAGCAGCGCCTTGACCCGGGCGACCAGTTCCAGCATCGAAAAGGGCTTGGCAAGGTAATCGTCAGCGCCGAGTTCCAGGCCCAGGATCCGGTGTACTTCGCTGGAGCGCGCACTGGTGATGATGATCGGGGTGTAGCGGGCCATCGCCCGCGCACGACGGCAGATTTCCAGGCCGTCGACACCCGGCAGCATCAGGTCGAGGATCAAGGCGTCCCAGCTTCCTTGCTGCAACAGGCGCATGCCTTCATCACCGTCGGCGCAGTGCACCACTTCGAACTGCTCATCGCGAAGATGCAGGCAAATCAGGTCGGCGATGTGCAGGTCGTCCTCGACCACCAGGACGCGTTTGGTCTGTTCCATAAAGCTCAATCCTTTGTCGCGAATGGGCACATTGTGCGGGTTTTCCTCAGCCTGAGTTATCACGAATTGTTTAACTCCTCGTGAGGATTTGGCGATCAACCCAAGCCTAGGCTGTGTTCCCTATCAGGCACCTGGAATTTTGGAGAAGGCCATGTTTTCACGGCGACAGTTTCTTGTAGCGGGCGGCGGGCTGGGGGCTGCAGCGTTGGTGATCGGAGTGTTGCCAAAATTTGCCGCCAGCACTGCACTGGTCAGTGATGCCGGCGCGGCGGAGGTATTCGAGGTGACCCACAGCGACAGCGAATGGCACGCCCTGCTCAGCGACGAGCAGTACGAGATTTTGCGTGAAGAGGGCACGGAGCGGGCCTACAGCAGCCCATTGAACAATGAACATCGCGCAGGTGTTTTCGCCTGTGCAGGGTGTGATTTGCCGCTGTTCTCATCCGACACCAAGTTTGACAGCCGCACCGGCTGGCCCAGTTTCTGGGCACCGCTGGATAAATCGGTGGCCACTCGTCAGGACCGATCCTTTGGTGTGCTGCGCGAAGAGGTTCACTGCCGGCGATGCGGCGRTCATCTGGGGCATGTCTTCGACGACGGGCCCAAACCCACCGGTCTGCGTTATTGCATGAACGGCCTGGCGCTGACCTTCAAGCCGCAGGCGGCTTGATCCGTGGGCATTTCCCTTCATTCACCTGGTGCAGGTCGACGCTATGTGGCTTTTGGTTCTCGCTTATCTCGGTGGTGTACTGACAATCGTCAGCCCCTGCATCCTGCCGGTACTGCCCTTTGTCTTCGCTCGAACCGGGCAGCCGTTTATGAAAAGTGGCTTGCCGCTATTGGCGGGGATGGCGCTGACCTTCGCGCTGGTCGCCACGTTGGCGGCGGTGGGTGGCGGTTGGGTGGTGCAACTCAATCAATACGGTCGCTGGCTCGCGTTGCTGTTCGTAGCACTGTTCGGGTTGACGCTGATGCTGCCCCGACTGGCCGAGCGACTGACACGGCCACTGGTGGCGGCCGGCAGCCGACTATCGGAGGCCGCCGGCGCCGATGCCCGGCCACGCCCCGGCGCTTCCTTCCTGATCGGCGTTGCCACGGGCCTGCTCTGGGCGCCTTGCGCCGGACCTATTCTGGGGCTGTTGCTGACAGGCGCGGCGCTGCAAGGGGCAAGCATCGAAACCACATTGCTACTGCTGGCTTACGCGGCCGGTGCCGCCACTTCCCTCGCTGTGGCGCTGCTGCTGGGCGGTAAAGTCTTCGCAGCGATGAAACGTTCGATTGGCGCAGGCGAATGGGTTCGGCGCGGTCTGGGGGCCGCGATGCTGGCGGGGGTTGCCGCGATTGCCCTGGGGTTGGATACGGGGATTCTGGCACGGGTTTCGACCGCGTCCACCGGTGGAATCGAACAGGCATTGGTGGGGCGATTGGCCGGCAAATCCCCGAATAACAGCGGGGCGATGATGGCCGCCGGTGACACGATGAAAGCGAGTGACAAGGCCTCTGGTGTCTTGCCGATTGAAGGCAACCTTCCTGCACTGGATGGTGCAGTGCAGTGGCTCAATTCCCCACCTCTCACGGCGCAGGCCTTGAAGGGCAAAGTCGTGCTGGTGGATTTCTGGACCTACTCCTGCATCAACTGCCTGCGCACGTTGCCGTATGTGAAAGCCTGGGCCGAGAAGTACCGCGATCAGGGGTTAGTAGTGATCGGTGTCCATGCACCTGAATTCGCCTTCGAACGGAATGTTGGCAATGTCACCAAAGCCATGAAAGACCTCGGCATCAACTACCCGGTTGCCATCGATAACGACTACAAGATCTGGCGTGCCTTCAACAACGAGTACTGGCCGGCCCATTATTTTGCAGATGCTCAGGGGCGCATTCGCTATCACCACTTTGGTGAAGGCGAGTACGTCGAATCGGAGAGGGTCATCCAGCAGCTGCTGCGTGAAGCGGGAGCGGTGAAGGTCGCGGATGGCCTGATCAACGCTGATGCGACTGGGGTTCAGCTCGCGCCGGACATGAAGGAAGTGCAATCACCGGAAACCTATGTCGGTTTCCAACGTGCGGAGCATTTCGTTCCCGAGACCAGCCTTGTGCCGGACAAAGTCGCCGCCTACACCCCACCCGCTGAATTGGCCCTCAATGACTGGAGCCTGGACGGAAAATGGAATGTCGGTTCCGAACGGGCGATTTCCAGCGCCCCCGCCAGTCGCATCGTCTATCGCTTCCACGCTCGCGATTTGCACTTGGTGCTGGGCCCTGCTGCCGACGGAAAACCAGTGCGATTCAAAGTGCTGATTGACGGAAAAGCCCCCGGCGATGCCCACGGCACCGATGTGGCGCCCGACGGCAGCGGCACTGTGAAAGAACAACGCTTGTATCAATTGGTGCGCCAGAGCGGCGGCGTGACGGACCGCACGTTCAGCATCGAGTTTCTCGATCCCGGCGTGTCGGCCTACGCGTTTACGTTCGGTTGAAGCCATTTCGTTTGTCTAGGAGTCATGTCCCATGAAAACCCTGATCACCTGGCGCCGCACTCTGTTGGGGATGGCTGCTGCCGGCATCATCAGTCAGTGCTCGGCCTTCTCGTTCAGTGCCGAAGACGCGGTCACCATTCCCCCGCCGGCCCTGGATGAAACAACCCAGGCCCACAGTGAAAAGGTGGTGTTTGCCGGCGGATGTTTTTGGGGCGTCCAAGGTGTGTYTCAGCATGTCAAAGGTGTGAAGCAAGCCGTCTCTGGTTACGCCGGCGGCGCGGCCAGCACCGCCCGATATGAACGGGTCAGCGAGGGCGACACCGGCCATGCGGAATCCGTCGAAGTCACGTTCGATCCGGCTCAGGTCAGTTATGGCACGCTGCTACAGATCTATTTTTCGGTGGCTCATAACCCCACCGAACTGAACCGCCAAGGTCCCGACAGCGGTACCCAATACCGGTCGGCGATTTTCACTGAAAACACCGAACAGCAACGCATCGCCCAGGCCTACATTGCCCAGCTCGACGCCACCCATTTGTTCAACAAACCCATTGTGACCAGGCTGGAAACCTACAACGGTTTTTACCCGGCAGAAGAGGAGCATCAAGACTTTTTGACCGAGCACCCGAGCTATCCGTACATCGTGATCAACGATCTACCGAAAGTGGCGCAGTTGAAGCAGCTGTACCCGGACCGGTACCAGGAGAAACCGGTGTTGGTGAAGGCTGGAATGTAAAATCGACGTGGGGTTGGTTTCACCCCGAAATCACATTCTTGCCCGCTACCTTCGACCGATAAAGCGCCTGATCGGCCCTGGCCAGCAACCCGGTCTGTTGCTCTTCGTCAAAGCGCTGGACCACGCCAAAACTCATGGATACTTGAAACTCGCCCACGGGTGGCAGGCTCGACAATCCGTCGCGGATTTTCTCGGCGAGAAGTCTGGCTTCAGCCAACGAGGTATCGGGAAGGATGATGATGAACTCGTCACCTCCCCACCGCGCCAGCAGATCACCTTCGCGTACGCAGAGCTTCACGCCCTCGACCACCTGCACCAAAGCCGCATCGCCCAAGGCATGGCCGTAGTGATCGTTGATGATCTTGAAGTCGTCGATGTCCATGGCGATCAGGGACAGCGGTCGTCGGAAGCGCTGGGCTCGTTCGCATTCCAGAGGCAGGGCTTTTTCCATCAGGTAGCGATTGGCGATGGATGTCAGCGTGTCGGTTTCCGCCAGTTTGCGGTTTTCTTCGAGTTGGATCTGAAGCTGCTGATTGACCCGAGACAATTCCCGGGTGCGCTCTTCAACCGTCGCTTCAAGGGAGTGAGTGCGTCGTTCCAACGCTTCAAGCAGGCGACGTTTGTCGTCGATGCTGCGGTGCGCGCCGATCATGCGCGCCACGGAACCGTCAGCATTGCGGGACAGCACATAACCGCGGTCTTCGATCCAGGTGTAACTGCCGTCCAGCATGCGGCAACGATACTCGGCCTGATAGGTGGGTGCGCGCTGTTGCACGTAATCATCAAACACGGCCATGACCGCGGGGTAGTCGTCAGGGTGAATGAGGTTTTCCCAAGTCAACGCCGTGTTGTCCAGGGAATGAGGCTCGTAGCCGAGCATCTTGTACCAACCGGGATTGCGGTAGACAAAGCCGGTGTTGGCGTTCCAGTCCCAAATACCGTCGCTGACCAGTTCCAGAATGGTGTGYAGCAGGTCTTCGCTAAAATCTGACGCATTGAACTTCAACGGCTTGATATTCGACGCTTCCCCCATCACCGCTCTCCCTGACGCACAGATATCAATTGATTCGCCTGGCATCGAGATTAGTGCATGGCACGTTGCCCCCGCTAGTGTTTGCCCCATAACTGCATGGCAAAGTCGACGAAGTGGCGTAGTTTCGGTAAACGGTAGCGATCCTGGGCGTATACCAGGTGCATTGGCCGGCTCGGCAGCCGGTAGTTCTGCATCAGTGCTACCAGTTTTCCGTTGAGCAAATCTTGTTCTACCAATGCATCGGGCAGCATCACGATGCCCATCCCGGTTCGAGCCGCCTGATGCAACCCCGCCGAACTATTGATCAGCATCGGGCCGCTGACAGCTACCATCACTTCACCTTCCGGCCCACTCAGGCGCCATTGTTTTTCGACCGATTGCCAGTCATCCCCGACCGGGTAAGCAAAGGACAAACAGGCGTGATGTTGCAGGTCTTCGGGCATTTGCGGTATCCCGCGGCGCGCCAGGTATTCGGGAGAAGCGCACATGGTCAGGGTGTAGTCGATCAGCGGGCGGGCGATCAGGTTGGACGGCTCGATTGCGCCCAAGCGAAACGCCACATCGAGGCTGTTCTCGAGTAGATCGGGACGCCCGTTGGTGAGCACCACATCCAGTTTGACTTGCGGACATTGCAGCGAGAACTCACTGAGCGCCGGAGCGAGCCTTTCCGTGCCGAACGTCAGCGGCGCCGTAATGCGCAGGGTCCCACTCGGCGCGTCCTGACTCTGTTCGGCCAGGCGTTCGGAGTCAGCCACCAGCCCGAGTACTTCCAGGCAGCGCTGGTAGTAAGCGGAGCCGAATTCTGTCAGGCGCTGGCGCCGTGTTGTACGGTTGAGCAGGCGCACCCCCAGGCGTTGTTCCAATGAACGAAGGTGATTGCCGACCATGGTTGTGGACATTTCGCACTGCTGCGCGGCGGCGGTCATGCTGCCGGCTTCCACCACTTTTACGTAAACCGTCATTGCCTGGAACAGATCCATTATCAAGCTCAGATTTAAGATGATTGAAGTGTTACAGCGTTTATCCAGCTCAGGTGGCTAACCATACTGTAAAAACACCGACCATTGATGGAGCTTGATGTCATGACCGCCGCCTGCCTGATGAGCACTTACCAACCGCTGGCCTTGAGTTTCAGCAAAGGGCTGGGAACACGCCTGTGGGATGAGGCCGGTCGTGAATACCTGGACGCAGTGGCGGGAGTGGCGGTGACCAACGTTGGCCACTCCCATCCGCGCATTGTGTCAGCGATCAGCGAGCAGGCCGGTTTGCTGTTGCACACATCGAACCTCTACAGCATCGACTGGCAACAGCGCCTGGCGCAAAGGTTGACGACGCTGGCGGGTATGGATCGGGCGTTCTTCAACAACTCCGGCGCCGAAGCCAATGAAACCGCGCTGAAACTCGCGCGGCTTCACGGTTGGCACAAAGGGGTCGAGCAACCCCTGGTGGTGGTCATGGAGAACGCTTTTCATGGCCGCACGCTGGGCACGTTATCTGCCAGCGATGGCCCGGCCGTGCGCCTGGGTTTCAACGAGTTGCCGGGGGATTTTGTCAAAGTGCCCTTCGGTGATCTCGGCGCTTTGGATAAGGTGCATCAAGCCCACGGCCAAAGAATCGTGGCCATCCTGATGGAGCCGATCCAGGGCGAAAGCGGCGTCCAGTTGGCACCACGCGGTTATCTCAAAGCGGTGCGCGAGCTCTGCAACAGGCACTCATGGCTGATGATGCTCGACGAGATCCAGACCGGTATCGGCCGCACCGGTCAATGGTTCGCGTTCCAGCATGAAGGCATTGTCCCGGACGTCATGACCCTGGCCAAAGGCCTCGGCAACGGCGTCCCCATCGGCGCCTGCCTTGCCCGGGGTAAAGCCGCTGACTTGTTCACTCCGGGCAGCCACGGCAGCACCTTCGGCGGTAATCCGTTGGCCTGTCGTGTCGGTTGTACGGTGCTGGACATCATCGAAGAACAAGGTCTGCTGGAGAACGCGAGTCTTCAGGGCGAACGTCTGCTCGCCAGATTACGCAGCGAATTGGCAGACAATCCGAACGTCCTGGCCATCCGTGGTCAAGGCTTGATGATCGGCATCGAACTCAAGCAGCCGATCCGCGACCTGACCTTGATCGCCGCGCGGGATCACGGTTTGCTGATCAACGTGACACGGGGCAAGACCATTCGCCTGCTGCCGCCGCTGACGATTGATGAGCGGGAGGTGGAGATGATTGTCAGAGGCGTATGTCGGGCCGTGACCATTGCCTGACATACGTTCCCGATCGTTTCCACGCTCTGCGTGGGAATGCCTCTTGTGACGCTCTGCGTCACGCTTTCGGGAACGCGGAGCGTCCCTGGCTGCATTCCCACGCAGAGCGTGGGAACGATCAAAAAGTGGACTGGATTCACTGTTCGGTAGTGAGATCAGTGAGATCAGTGAGCGGTGTAGTCCCCATCCGAACAACGCGCCATCCCAGCCGGCCATCACCTCAGCTTGGGGACTCACCCCGCAGCGCAGTAATTACTCAACCCGTAACAAGCGATCTATAAACGCCGTAATTTCACCGCGATCCTCAAGTTTGATTTTTGTACCTCCAAACCCTTGAAACAATCGCCGGTGCGCGCCGAGCCCGCTCGAGTCTTCACGGCGATGGTAGTTTGCGGCCCACTCCAATAACGAGATCAGTCGCTCGTCGTCGTGTTCTTCTCGCTGGCGAATATTGGCGACGCAATATTCGTCATCGACACACAACCAGATCAGCGCTGTCGCTCGGTCGACAAGTTCACTGATGATCCAGCCGTAAACACCCTCGATCACCCACTGTTCCTCACTGGCCGCGATCCGCGCCATGCCCAATACTGCGGCACCCGGGCGGGCAATGCTGTGTTCGTCCGACACCCAGTGAATCCGATCGAGATCGATCCATGGCACCTTGAGGTGTTTGGCCAATCGTTTAGCCAGCCAGCTTTTGCCTGAGCCAGAGTTGCCGATGATCAGCGTTCGGGTGAGGTTCATGGTGACTCGCCGTTTCAGTCGTCATGTTCAGGCGCATCCATCCGGGTCTTGGGCGAGCCGTTTGAGTTGTGCTGATAAATATCCTGGGGTTGTCCTTTCTCATTGAAGAACACTTGGCCGATGCCTGCCGAGTTCCATAGCCGTTCGCCAGCTTCTGCGTGTTCGGGGGTATACGGGACGATGCGCATGCGCCGACGTTTGGTCAGCCAGTTCAGTGGCGAGCGCGGCGAATAGAGCCAGCGATTGAGGCGGTCGAACCATTCGAGCAGGGTGGGCGGAAATTCGTTTTTGATGCCGCTGCTGGTGATCTGCCAGATTTTCGGCCCCGCCTTGCGGTGTCGGATCAATACTTCGTAGACGAAGGAATAATGCACATCGCCGGACAGCACCACGTAGTTACCCGGTGTGCGCGAGTGTCGGAAAATGTTCAAGATCACTTGGGCTGCGCCGCGATGAGCCATCCAGTTTTCGGCGTCCACCAGCAGTGGAAAACCGCACCAGCTAAAGGCTTTTTGCACGGTTTCGATCAGTTTGACGCCGAAGATCGGCGCCGGTGACACGATGATCGCCGACGGATGATCCAGTAATTCCTGTTGCAGTTCACTGAGCGCTTCCCAGTCCAGCAGGCCCGAGGGTTGCTTGAGATTCATCTCGCTGCGCCAACGACGGGTGCGGGTGTCTATCACGACCAGCGCAGGCGTGGTGGGCAGCACGTAATGCCACTGCTGAAAACGCAACAGCGTATCGATCAAGTCATCCTGCAGCGCACTGTCGAGGTAACGATCGCCTCCGGTGGTGCCGAGCAGACGGGTTTTTTCCAGCACATCGCCAAACGCCTGCGGGTTGTTGCCCCAGCCCTGGCACAGCATGTAGGCGATCAAGGCGTTGCCGATGATGCGCTTGGAGAACGGATGGCCGTAGGCCGTTTCCTCCCATTGCGCGCTAAGGTTCCAGTCGTCGGTAATGTCGTGGTCATCGAAAATCATCAGGCACGGCAGGTGCGCCATGGCCCGCGCGGCACGGCCCAGGCCGGACTTGAAGTCATCGATGCGGGTTTGTTCAAGGGCATAGCGCTTGCGCCTTTCAGGTGTCAGCGCGGGCGGTTGCGGGGCGATCAGGGTCCAGGGAATCGGCGACCAGACCAGCAGGTACATGGCCATGACTTCTGCGAACGTCACCAGGTGATTGTCGGCGCTGCTGCTGGTGAAAATCGGCTTGCGTGCGCCACCGAAAAAACGCTCGCGCAGGGTCTCATTGCTCTCAAGCGCCGGTAACAGATCCTCACGGTGGTAGTAACTGGCCGGGTGTTCGTAGAGTTTGGCGCTGTCGCTGACCACGGCGCCTTCGAGATGTTCATCGAACAGGCCCAGGCGGTCGATCAAGGCGTGAATCGCTCGCAGCATCGGCCCGGCGACGTCGTCGGCGTAGACCTGATCGCCGGTCATCATCAGCAGTGCCGGCCTCTGCAACGCATCGTGTTCCGTCGCCAACAACTGGTCGACGCAGAGCAGGCCATCAATGGCCGGGTGATGAGGTTTTCGGCAAGAGCCATGCAGCAGTTGATCAACCCGGGAACGCAGCACGAAGTTCGGGCAACGGGCATCGCCGTACAACAGGTGCGGCGCCCAATCGGCGATGCCGGATTCAACGCCATCGATCAGCAGGTCATATTCAATCAACGTGTCGCAGGGCAGGGCGGTGTCCAGCGGCACATCGACCAGGTGCACAAAGGCATGCTTGCCGACCGCGATCACCGTGCATTGCCCGCCATCGAGGCGGATATCGCCGACACCCTGCAAGCGCAAGGTCAGCTCCAGCGCCCGGGAACCCACCAGCCACAACACCAGGCGTGTGGGCTCCAGGCGCCGCAACAGCGGGCCGACAAGGACCGGTGGCAGGGCGTGATGGCTGTCGGGGAGTGGCGAAGACATGGGCATGCAGATTCAGGACTCTTGGCGCGCAGAGCACGTGATGATAGCGCAGCCAGCGGTCGGGGTTGTCTGATGGCTAAAGGCTTAAAACCTCACCGGATGTGTCTTGGAAAGGTGGCGGGGCAGGGTGGTGATCACTTGGCAGGAAAGATCACTGCCCACACCACTAACGTGATGAATGCCGCCAGCAGGCTGCACGATCCGGCGATCAAATGATTCCGGACCTGGGACTCCTCCCGCTTGAGTCGGTTGATAACCAACAGCCATGTCCCGACGAAAGCGCCGATGATCGCCATGAACGAATAGAGAAAGTAGGCCGGTCCTCGTGCTGCCTGTGGTTCGGCGCCGATAAAAATCAGCACGATGATCCCGACGATGAAACTGGCCAAGGCCCCGGCCAGGTTGGCAAACCACAGATTGAAGCTGCCACGGTTTCTAACGATCCAAAACCAGATCCCCGCTGACGCAGCGAAGAACACCAAGAGGGCGATGAATATCATTGAGTCTTCCTTGTTCGTTGATCACGTGAGGTGATGGCGTTAAGGCCACAATCCACAGTGTTGGACGGCGGGAAGATATCAAACTGGAAGTTTGTACAGAAAGGAAAGATCGAAAGATCGTGACTTGAGTCTGTCAGTCAGGGTGCGCATGCCCTCGAATGCTCGGCTTGAAAATCACTGGAACGCCCCTTGCCCTGTCTTCACAGGACAAGGGGTCATTCGAGAGAACCTAAGCCTCCCAGCCCGCCCCACTGACGGCTGCCTGCGCCAATGGGTGCATGTCTGCCCCCTGATGCTCCGTCTGCCAGGCCAGCAATTCCTTGCGCATGCCGGGCGTCCAGTACATCTGAATGTGATTGCGCACGCCGAGCACGGCCGCTTGCTGATCCGGCTCGGTGGCGAAGTACTGGGCGATCTGGTTGGCCATTTTGATCAGGTTTTCAGTGCTCATCGGCGCACCTCGGCGGTTGTTCCAGCGGTGCGTGCCTGGCGGCGTTCGGTGAGCAACCGCTGTTGTTCGTCGCTGAATGCCTGATAGCGTTTTTGCCATTCGGAAGGGTGGTAGACGCGGCTGACCTCCACGGCGGTGACCTTGTACTCCGGACAGTTGGTGGCCCAGTCGGAGTTGTCGGTGGTGATGACGTTGGCCCCCGATTCAGGGAAGTGGAACGTGGTGTACACCACGCCCGGCGCAACCCGTTCGGTGACCCGCGCACGCAGGACGGTCTGCCCGGCACGGCTGCCGATGCCGACCCAGTCACCCTCGTTGATGCCACGGCTCTCGGCGTCGGTCGGGTGGATTTCCAGGCGGTCTTCGTCGTGCCAGGCGACGTTTTCGGTACGCCGGGTCTGGGCGCCAACGTTGTACTGGCTGAGGATGCGCCCGGTGGTCAGCAACAGCGGATAGCGACTGTTGACCTTCTCCTCGGTGGGCACATAACCGGTGAGCATGAAGCGCCCCTTGCCGCGCACGAATTCATCGATGTGCATGGTCGGCGTGCCGTCCGGTGCCGCAGCATTGCACGGCCATTGCAGGCTGCCGTGGCGATCCAGTTCGGCGTAGCTGACGTTGGTGAAGGTCGGCGTCAGGCTGGCGATTTCATCCATGATGTCTGACGGATGTTTGTAGTTCATCGGGTAGCCCAAGGCGTTGGCCAGGGCCACCGTGCCTTCCCAGTCCGCTTTGCCGCCCAGGGGATCCATGACCTTGCGTACCCGCGAAATGCGCCGCTCGGCGTTGGTGAAAGTGCCGTCCTTCTCCAGGAACGAGGCGCCCGGCAGGAATACGTGGGCGAACTTGGCCGTTTCGTTGAGGAAAATGTCCTGCACCACCACGCACTCCATGGCCGACAGGGCCGCGGTGACGTGCTGGGTATTCGGGTCGCTTTGAGCGATGTCCTCGCCCTGGCAATACAAGCCCTTGAAACTGCCGGCCAGCGCAGACTCGAACATGTTCGGAATACGCAGGCCCGGATCGGGTTGCAGCGTGACGTTCCACGCCTGTTCGAACTGCGCGCGCACCACCTCGTTGGAGATGTGCCGGTAGCCGGGCAACTCGTGGGGGAAAGAGCCCATGTCGCAAGAGCCTTGAACGTTGTTCTGGCCACGCAACGGGTTCACGCCCACGCCTTCCCGACCGATGTTGCCGGTAGCCATGGCCAGGTTGGCGATGCCCATGACCGCTGTACTGCCTTGGCTGTGTTCAGTGACGCCGAGGCCGTAGTAAATCGCCGCGTTGCCGCCGGTGGCATACAGACGAGCGGCGGCACGGATGTCGGCAGCGTCTACGCCGCAGATGGCGGCCAGCACTTCCGGCGAGTTTTCCGCACGGCTGACGAACTCGCTCCAGCGGGCGAAATCGCTGCCTTCGCAACGGGCGTCGATAAACGCCTGATCGAGCAAGCCTTCGGTGACGATGACGTGGGCCAAGGCGTTGAGCATCGCGACGTTGGTGCCCGGACGCAGGGCCAAATGATATTCAGCGCGGGCATGCACCGAGTCCACCAGATCAATGCGGCGTGGATCGATGACGATCAATCGAGCGCCTTCACGCAGGCGGCGTTTGAGCTGGGAGGCGAACACCGGGTGGGCGTCGCTGGGGTTGGCACCCATCACCAGGATCACGTCGGCCTGCATCACCGAGTCGAAACTCTGGGTGCCGGCGGACTCGCCCAAGGTTTGCTTCAGGCCATAGCCGGTCGGCGAGTGGCAGACTCGCGCGCAGGTGTCGACGTTGTTGTTGCCGAACGCGGCGCGCACCAGTTTTTGCACCAGGTAGGTTTCTTCGTTGGTGCAGCGGCTGGAGGTGATGCCACCAATGGAATCGCGACCGTATTTTTGCTGCAAGCGGCGGAACTCGCTGGCGGCGTAGGTCACCGCTTCATCCCAGCTGACTTCCTGCCAAGGGTCGTTGATGTGCTGGCGGATCATCGGTTTGGTGATGCGATCCGGGTGGGTCGCATAGCCCCAGGCAAAGCGCCCTTTGACGCAAGAGTGGCCATGGTTGGCCTGACCGTTTTTGTCCGGAACCATGCGCACCAGTTGGTCGCCTTTCATCTCGGCGCGGAACGAGCAGCCCACCCCGCAATAGGCACACGTGGTGATCACGCTGCGTTCGGGCTGACCCAGTTCGACCACGCTTTTTTCCATCAGGGTCGCGGTAGGGCAGGCCTGTACACAGGCGCCGCAAGACACGCATTCCGAATCGAGGAAGTTATCGCCACCGGCAGCGGACACACGGGATTCGAAGCCGCGCCCGGTAATGGTCAGGGCAAAAGTACCTTGGGTTTCTTCGCAGGCGCGCACGCAGCGGTTGCAGACGATGCACTTGCTCGGGTCGTAATCGAAGTAGGGGTTGGAAGTGTCCTTCACATCGGCCAGATGGTTGTCGCCTTCATAGCCGTAACGCACTTCCCGAAGCCCGACTTGGCCAGCCACGGTTTGCAGCTCGCAGTTGCCGTTGGCCGAACAGGTCAGGCAGTCCAGCGGGTGATCGGAGATGTACAGCTCCATGACGTTGCGCCGCAGGGTCGCAAGCTTTGGTGTCTGGGTGTGCACGCTCATGCCTTCGCTGACCGGCGTGGTGCAGGACGCCGGGTAACCGCGCATGCCGTCGATCTCCACCAGGCACATGCGGCACGAGCCGAAGGCTTCGAGGCTGTCGGTGGCGCATAGTTTCGGAATCGTGGTGCCCATCAGCGCAGCGGCGCGCATCACTGAAGTGCCTTCGGGCACGCTGATGCTGCGGCCGTCGATGTTCAGGGTGACTTGCACCTGACTGTCGCGGGCCGGGGTGCCGAGATCGATATCAGTGTTCGGGTCGAAGAGAGTGATCATTGGTCGGCCTCCGAAGATTGCAGACCGAAGTCGGCGGGGAAGTGCTTGAGGGCGCTGGCGACCGGAAAGGAAACCATGCCGCCCAATGCGCACAGCGAACCGTATTGCAGGGTGTCGCACAGGTCCTTGAGGATGATCACCTGCTCATCGCGACCGTTCTGATCCGGCGCGGCCAGCAGCCGGTCGATCACCTCCACGCCCCGGGTCGAACCGATGCGGCAAGGCGTGCATTTGCCACAGGATTCCTCGGCGCAGAACTGCATGGCGAAACGCGCCATGTGGGCCATGTCCAATGTGTCGTCAGCTACCACCACGCCACCGTGACCGAGCATGGCGCCGATGGCGGCGAACGCCTCGTAATCCAGCGGCGTGTCGAATTGCGAAGGTGGCACCCACGCGCCGAGCGGGCCACCGACCTGCGCGGCTTTCAGCGGCCGGCCACTGGCGGTTCCACCGCCGTAGTCTTCCACCAATTCACGCAGCGTCAGGCCAAAGGCCCGTTCCACCAGGCCGCCACGACGAATATTGCCCGCCAATTGGAAAGGCATCGTGCCGAGGGAACGGCCCATGCCGTAATCGCGATAGAACTGCGCACCCTTGGCCAGAATCAGCGGCACCGAGGCCAATGTCAGCACGTTGTGCACCAGCGTCGGCAGACCGAACAGCCCCTTCAGCGCAGGAATCGGTGGCTTGGCGCGGACGATCCCGCGTTTGCCTTCGAGCGAATCCAGCAGCGCGGTTTCTTCACCGCAGATGTAAGCGCCGGCCCCGACACGCACTTCCATATCGAAGGCCAAGCCGCTGCCGCCGACGTTGGCGCCGAGGTAACCGTTAGTCCGGGCAATCGCCAGCGCCTCGTTCAGCGTGGCGATGGCCTGTGGATATTCCGAGCGCACATAGATGTAGCCAAAGCTGGCGCCGACGGTGATGCCGGCAATGGCCATGCCTTCGATCAGCAGGAAGGGGTCGCCTTCCATCAACATGCGGTCGGCGAAAGTGCCGGAGTCGCCTTCGTCGGCGTTGCACACAATGTACTTTTGCACAGCCTGGGTGGCGCGCACGGTGCGCCATTTGATCCCGGCGGGGAAGGCTGCGCCGCCACGGCCACGCAGGCCTGAATCGAACACCGCGGTCGCAGTTTCATCGCCGCCAATAGTGACGGCTCTATTTAAACCCTCGAAACCGCCGTGGGCTCGGTAATCGTCCAGCGACAGCGGCCGGGTGATGCCGGCGCGGGCGAACAACAGGCGTTGTTGAGACTTCAGATACGGCAATTCTTCCACCAGGCCCAAGGCCAGTGGGTGCGAGGACGGGTCGCCTTGCAGCGCATCGAGCACCGACGGCACATCGGCAGCAGTCAGCGGGCCGAAGCCGAGTCGGCCTTGCGGGGTGTCCACTTCCAGCAATGGTTCCAGCCAGTACAGGCCGCGAGAGCTGGTGCGTTGCAGGTCGTGGCTGGCAAGGGCAGACGCCACCGCATCGGCACCCACGGCACGGGCCAGCGAATCACAGGATAGATAGAGGCTCATACGTCCTCCCGGCAAGCGTCGAGCAACGCATCAAGACGTTCGGCACTGAGCCGCGCATGCACCTGACCATCCAGCTCCAGAGCCGGCGAACAAGCACAAGCACCAAGGCAATACACCGGACGCAAACTGATGCTGCCATCGGCGCTGCTGCCGTGATCGTCCAGTTGCAGACGCTCGCGCAACTGCGCGGCAAGCTGCTCGGCACCGCGACTCTTGCACGATTCGGCCCGGCACAGACGCAGGATATGCCGGGCCGGCGGCGCGGTGCGGAAGTCATGGTAGAAGCTGATCACCCCGCGAATCTCGGCCTGACTCTGATTGAGGGCGTGGGCAATCTCGGGGATGGCGGCATCGGGGATGTAACCGATTCCCGCCTGAATCTCATGAAGGATGGGCAACAGTGCACCCGCAGAGCCCTTGTGGCGCTCCAGCACGCTGTTGACCATAGGCAATTGCAACATCTCATCAGGCATACAGCATTCCTCACGGTCACGGACAAACCAGGCGGTTGTCGGTCGTCCGAAAGTGTCGGCTGCGGCATTCACACCACGTCACGGTATCGTGGCATTGTCAGGCCGTTGGCCAGGGCACCCTGAGTGGGCATCTTGTTGTGCCCGGCGCAGTCTTTGCCGCACCTTTTATAGGGCATTAAGGCAGCTTGCCACGCTGGTTTTGATTCATCTGCACCAAAGCGACGTGTTTGGTTCTTTCTACGACTACTACCCGTTAAGTCTAGACGAGGCCCAGCCCAAGGCGCCGTATGCAGCCCGCACTCGGGATTTACGTTCAAAAAACAGGGAATGACAGATGATTGATTTCAACAACAAAGGCTTCTTCAAACTCAAGCAAAACGAAGAATACGCCGAACGCGTCAGCGCACTGCTGCTGGAAGGGGAACAGGTCATCGACGCCTACAAATCCATGCGCGACGGCGTGGTGTTCACCAACAAACGCATCATCGCCGTCAACGTACAAGGCATCACCGGCAGCAAAAAAGACTTCACCTCGCTGCCCTACAAAAACATCGTCGCGTACTCGGTGGAAACGTCCGGCACCTTCGACCTGGATTCGGAGCTGGAGATCTATTTCTCGTCACTGGGGAAAGTGAAGTTCGAATTCACCGGCAAGACGTCGATGGTGGAAATCTCGAAACTGATCTCCCAGCACCTGCTCTGACCCGAACACTAAAAAGCCCCGAAAAACTCGGGGCTAACAACGGCCTCCAACTAGCCGCAATCCCTGTGGGAGCGGGCTTGCCCGCGATAGCGCTAGTTCAGCCAACATCAATGCTGAACCTACCGCCGCAATCACAAGCAGCCCCCCCATTTTTCAACCACTACCCTTCAGAAGTCGCCGCCCGCTCAGCCGCCGCCGCAGAACCCCGACCCCGYCCAAGCACCTTCACCGCATCATCAACCACCGCCTTACTCATCGCCGTCAAATAATGCGCAGCCCAGGCGTGGCGATCTGTGTCTGTGGCGTAAGCGGCATCTTCATTCAGCTTCTTGGCGAGAAACAGAAAGTCAGAAGCCATGGCCAATGCATCGCCGAGGGGAACGCCGCGAGTGACGTGGAAGAGTGGTTGGTCTGCGCAGTAAATGGCAGGGGTTAGGCCGATGGTTTTCAGCTCTGATTGATCGGTCATTGGCCACCTCCGATCACGGAGAGGGGGTGGGAGAGGGTGGACGGTGGGGCGTTACGCAACTGAGAGTCGCGTTGAGGGAAAAGCCAGATTTTGTACGTATCCATACAGCGCATTGTGAAGCTCCTTAATTTTTAAGAGCCGCCACAATTCGTTACCAAGCGAATGGGTGGCAGCTGTGCGCAGGTTGGTAAACCGGGAAATCAAGGAAACCGGCACGTCCGAAGACGTCCCACGCACAGCCGCCATAACGCAGATCGCAGGCGAAAAAAAAGCGCCTGCGAACGCATGGCACTGTTGCGCAGTGATTTACCTCGGGTTACCAAGCCCGGCCGCTGAATTGGCAGCGACGGTGGGAGGGTATCGTGGGGACGTCTTTCCTGCAACCAGCAAGAGTTGCGATTCCAAGACCCAATTGCCATGAGTTAGTAGCTTTCAAATGGAGAAAAGGTGACAGATCTATTTTCATCCACTCTGGGCCGAAAGCGGCTTTCGGCTTCTTCAGTTAAAGCGGCTTTTTCTGCATCTTGGTTCGATTTCTAGAGGCTAGCGCCGATCAGTTTTAGTGGATGCTGATCGCTGAATAGGAGTATGCATATTGCCCGACGATAATTAATCGGCGCGCTGATCTGGTAGGTTATGACGCTCGAAAGGATTTTTGACAGGAGGTCAAAGTGGCTAAGCCAGCAGCGCGTAAAAGCGATTTATACCGTTGTCCTTTGCCGGGGCACGGTACCAACCCTATCGCATCAGGATCTCCCGACGTATTCTTCGACGGCCTTCCCGCAGCGCGTCAGAGCGATACCTGCACTTGCGGTAGCGCGCTCTCTTCAGGGCTGTCTACGACCGTGTTCATTAACGGCAAGAATGCGGCGACAATTGATATCGTAGGCACCCACGGCGGCATCGTGATTGGTGGTTCGGGCACGGTGATAATTGGCGATACCCATACCCCCTGCGAGTTTGTTCCTCCTACGCCGTTAACTGGTTTCGCGAGCTGGATTGGCTTCAGAATTCCTGCTGACGAAAGCTATGAGGGCTTGTCGTGCACCGCGCATTTTGAGGATGGGTCATCTCTGCCAGGTGTATTCAATAAAGACAACGCCGTTAAATTTTCGAATCCGTCCGGCAAGACCTGCGTGATGCTCAAATTTGACGATGAGGCTCCCGCCGGTACTTCGTCTCTTACAGAGAGCTTTTTGAACAGGATACTAGGATAAGGAACGTCCTATGACAGAGCCATACCTCGTCACCGGCAGCTATGTCGTTCAGCGTGAGCACGCCTTGCAAGATTCTCCGCTTGATAGAGCGCTAGAACTGATGGAGGGCACTGCACTTAGGTTCTCTCTGGACGCGATCTCTGACGAAAAGGTCCGGGCGAACTACCTGAAAAACATAAAACGTATGTCACAGCAGACGTTGGCAGATGTGAAAGCTGGGAAGATCACCGCGCGAGAGGGCGTGCAGTTCAGCCATGAAATGCGAAACAAGATCTTGATGGAGCACCGCAAGGTTACCTCTGCGCAGGGCTTGGCTTTCGTGCAAAAAAAGAAGGCCGATGGCAGAACGCTTCAAACGCTCTTTGATCGTTACTCCAAGGAGCTGTTCAAAAAGAGTTACGACAGCCTTTCACCGACGGAGCAGAGCAAGGTTCATTACACAATTTTGGAAGCAGCAGGGCGGGACAATTCCAAGTTCACAAATGGCACAAAAAAAATGCAGCTAATGGGCAAACTTGGCATTTTGATTACTGCTGCTGTCGCGACTTATCAAATTCTGAATGCTGAAAACAAACAAAAGGAAACGGCGCGTCAAGGGCTCATCGTGGGCGGCGGCGCGGCGGGCGGTATTCTGGCAGGGCTTGGAGTCAGCGCGCTCTGTGGGCCCGGCGCTCCGATCTGTGCATTTGCCGTTGTGTTTCTGGGAACTGTTGTTGGGGGCGTCGCAGGCGGAACGGTAGCTGACTCGCTCGATGAGGAATTAGAGGAGTTCTCACATTGGGATATTCTTTGAGTMAATCTGAGTTGACAAAAATTAGGGTCGCGCTCTCGGATCCGTTCAATGATTTCCCGGTTAATTACGATTACATAGCGAGTCAGGTGAGAGGAGTTGATCCTCAAACCCTCTACGAGATCCTTTACTCCGAAGTCGCGCCTGTGTGCTTTACCAATATTGCGGCGGCCCTCCCAACGGTATGGACAGGCTTCGATCCTGACTCCCTCAACGCTATGATTGAAGAAAGGCGTGTCGCCAGGAAAAATAGTTGGTTTCGTAGGCAGTACGACAAACTCCTTGTTCGTTGGTTGGAATATAACTACGGGTACATCTGGAAGGAGATTGTTAGCAGGCTGTGAGTTGACAGCGAAGTTTGATTTGCTTTTAAGTTTAGCGTCATCAGTCCCAGCGGGGGCTGCTCGCGAATGCCGCTAGGCCTCAAGCCGGTTCCCCGATGCACCACCACTGTACTGCGACTTCATCGTCAGGCTGAGTTACGTCATGTCCGTGCTCGATGAAGTGCGCTGGTGTGTGCAACGCAAGAGCATGGCTGATCTGCTCTGGCATGAGCGCGTTAGTTTCACCGAGGAAACCCAAATAATAGTCCCGGTCATAGAAGACGGTGACCTCGCTCTGATGAACCCATGGCCACACCAGCAGGCTAGCGACCCGGTAGTAACCTTGTGAGTGGTCAGCAGCGTCGGACAGGTGGCTAGCGGCTTCGAGCAGTTGCTGAAGGCAGAAGGCTTGAACTTCGATACTGGCTTGAGGACCTTCGACCAGAGCCGCATGCACCGGGATCTTCCAGTGTGTGTAGCGCTCCATCTTCACGGATCGCGGGTGAAACTCGTCGCGAAAACTGGAGGCCCAGCGCTCCAGAGCGCGAAGGCGGCGGGGAATGCCTCTGAGTGGCTTGTTACTGAGGGCTATTTGCCGCATTGATACGTCCTTGTGGTGCCGAAAAAATCTTTGGTTGTTGTCAGTTGGGGTAATGGGTTAGTGGCAGGTCCATTCTCACTTCAACCATACCCCGGCCAGTATCAGTAGGTGTGAAGGGGCTCCACCCAATCATTACTGAATATCTTTCAGATAGTCCTTGAGCGCGATTAGCGGCGCCTCAAGCTGATCCATCGTCTGCGCTGTGCGGAAATCAGCTGACAACCTGTGCAGCTCCCGTCCCAGTGGCGTATGAATACCGCCTAAAGCGTCCATCGCCAAACTGACACAGTGCTCCACCCGAAACTGAATCCCCTCAACATCCCCCCGCCGAACCAACAACCCAAAAACCTCGCGCTCATAATCACTCATGATTGGATCATCCCGAAGAATCGGACTCGAATCCTCCGTCTCATAAGCAAGCTTGAGGCAGAACAGGGCGACGGTTTCCAGCTGCAGTTCCATGGGGTGAATCCTTGAGAAGGGTCGTACAGGCCAAGAATACGAAGATCAAAAGCTCGCAGCCTTCGGCAGCTGCTACACGACAGCGGTGGACGAGGTCACTTTTCTACAGACGAAAAAAAAGGCCTTGCTAAGCAAGACCTTTCTTAATTTTGGTGCCCGAGGGAGACTCGAGCGCTCTATATAATCCGTGGCTTGCGGCCGGATTTTACAGTTAGGGATACAGAGAGGGATACACGGTGATCTCTACTGCACCTGTTAGGCGTCTATTTTAATACCAGCCGATTCTGAATTGGCACCGCTAAAATCTCGATCTGCAACTGAATGAGCAATGCCCTCGATCTCGGCAAACCAAATCTTGCCAAATTTTGACCACTCGAACGAGTAAGAGTGCTTCAACGTCAGGCAGACCTCTTTCCCTCCAATAGGAACGCTAATAGTCCCGCCTGGGAAGGTAAAACCATGTGAAATGTCATACGCCCAGTACTTTCCGTTTTTCACCTTTGGCTCAGTGATAGACGGCATGTCATTCATCACAAGCGCTACGCCCCGATTTGCGACACCGGCGTCGATGTAATGCTCAAGAATTTCCAGATCCTCATACACGTCCTTCTGAAAAATATCTTGAGCCCCACGAGGGCCTCCAGAGGAACTGATGTTGCGATAGCATTTCATCTCGATAGCGATCTTGATGCTGCCTTTCGCTGAGACTCCAGTGACCAAAATGTCGATGTTGCTGGAGCCACCAGGTAGCCGGACTCCGGTTTCCAGCTCAATGTCTGCTGTCTCATCCGGGTTGTGCAGGATCAGTGGGAGCAGTTGCTTCAATAAATACGCGTATTGAAGCTGCATCGATGCTTCTTTGTTGATAGGAATGAGCTCGCCACCCACCTTCCTGGCAAAGACCTTCCAAGCGACCGATATTGCATGGCGCAGACGTACCTCAAACGAATCTTCGACTATGAACGAAGGCAATTGGACTCTCTCCATTAGATGGCGGTCGGCCATTGTAGTTGAGCTGCCGCCAGTCAATCAGCATTACTGGATCGTCGAGCTATTGAAGGTCGAGCAGGCCATTTCGGTTTCCAAGGTTCCAGCCAGAAAGGCGCTGGGGACCCTGACGATATTCACATGACACGGGGTCGGAAACCCGCGACATCTTGCTAGTGACAGACTTCCCACCTTACTGAAATTTCAACGTTGAAATTGAAAGGATCCTGACGAAAAAAGGCATCGTTACAGTGATGGTAAAGATGCCCTTTTGTGTTGCTGATAACGCACGCATGGCGTTCGTCAACCAGGTCAACTCCGTCAACCTGTCAACCAACTTCAAAAATCCAGCCGCTAACACGAACGCGCGGGTTCTTTGCCCCGTACCCATTCGAAATGCCTAGGGTCCCCGGCGAGCTACCAAGGGATAGGGCAAATGCACAGGTGAACAGCAGTTCACCGGGTTCACCTGTTCACTAAGCTGTGCACTTTTCCGCTAACACGATCACGCGGGTTTCCGACCCCGTGTCTACAGAACATTCCCAGGGGCCCTGGCAAATTCGACACCCCAGTCGTTGCATACCACCTTTGGATAGACGGCACCTACCAAGCGACCCGGCATTCGGCGACCCAGCGTTCGAATTCTGCATCAGTCGATACCAGCCAGTATCCCACTCGCTGGCGGCATTATCATCAACGGGGTGTGGGGGCTCGAAAAGACGTGTTACAAGTGTTACGCGTGTTGCACGTAGAGTTAACTTGTTGAATTTATAGCGTTTTAATTATGTTACACACCGCAAATCTTTCACGGGCGGTGGGTGTTACAAGCCGAATAGGTGTTACAGCAGCGCTCACAAGTTTGGGTGAACCGTAGGCCGGAATCGGTCAAAAGGAACCAGTAGGATGTGCCTAGGAGCCTAAAGGAGACTCAAAAATAGGTAGTTGGTAATGCTTAATAAATATTTGCCCCGGGAGTTGTGTCAACTGAACGCTCGACGTACAAGGTGTAATTTGCCGGCGCTTACATTCGACCACGAAGCTTGATGGCTGAGACGTACGGTAATAAACCGCAGCACCATAGGAGAAATAAGTGGCGACTACCAAATCAGCCATGAAAATGCCGGAGTTACTGGTTTTTGCCAAGCCATTAGCTGTAGGGTTTATCGCCGCAGAGGTTTGGCGTGCCGCGCATTACCTTGGCAGAAACTTCGCTCCGATCGTGGGGGACTTTGAGTTATGGATGCAGATAAGTGGAATTCTAGCCGCGTTGCTTCTTTGCCTGACGTACGCCTACAAACGGGAAGCACATGTTGCAGCTTTTCGAATGGTTCGGAGCTTTCGGATCGATCTACTGTTGGCACTTGGCATTGGCATCTGGACAAATGAGCTGACGTCACCATGGCTATCCAAGGTCCACACTGCTTTAGAAGTTGCGGATCCTTATTGGACGCCAGCAGTTCTGATCCTCCTTTGCGCAATGCTGATGTCGCCGCTATTTCAGCAGTACTGGCCCAGAGCTAGAAGACCGATTCAACAGCTTTTTTTTATCGCGGACGAGGAAATCAGAGACAAAAAAGAAGACGTCCTCGCGAGTGAAATGCAGGCCAAATCTTTCGCGGAGACCGTACTCGCATGCGGCGCCCATCCAGGTCTTGTTTTTGGAGTCGATGGCCCCTGGGGAGTCGGAAAGACAAGCTTCATTAATCTCGCAGCGCGTCATTGGGCAAGCGCAGAAGAAAGGGCTATTGTGTGTCGCTTCGAACCCCTTCGATACGCGTCAGAGCCCGACCTTGCTGACCGCTTGATCAGAGACCTTTCCGCCGCTATTCAGCGTGAAGTTTTCGCTCCAGAGTTTCGACCTGCGGCATCCCGGTATTCTCGATTGATAAAGGGAAGAGCTGATGTTTCTTTTCTCGGCTTTAAATTGTCGGTGGAGCCGTCTCAGGAAACCGTGGATGAACTGCTGGATGATATTGATGAGGTCCTCCGGCGTATTGGCCGCCGGGTAATCATTGTCATCGATGACCTCGATCGTCTGGACGCAAAAACCACAAACTCCGTTCTATTCGCTACTCGGCGAACGTTCAAGCTTTCCCGAGCCACGTATGTGCTTTGCTACGACACGGAAATTCTCGCTAAAAACCAAGATGAGGGATCGAGAGCACGGGAGTTTCTTGAAAAATTTGTCACAGTAAAATTGAGTTTATTCGTCGATAGCTCAGGTATCAGAGATTTCCTACGGAGGGATTGGCAACGCGTAGAAAACCAGCAGGGCTCAATTCCTTCCGACACGATGATGAAACTTGGTTCGGTGCTCAGCGAGTTGGCGGATATTCTCGACGGCACTCTTGCGGCCAGCTACCTACCGTTTGTGGGCGATCTGCGCAAAGTGAAGCGGTTCGTTAACGCCATGCTGTTAATGCAACTCGAACGCAGTAATTTAGGTCGAACCGACTTCAATAAAAGGGACCTTATCAACCTGATCCTTTTACATTTAAATTATCCCGGGCTGTTCAGACTAATTTATGCGCAAGAAACTGAAGGTCGTTCTGGATCCTTTTCACTTTGTCGTATCCCCGGACAACCCGACTTCACTAACTCTGACGGGTTTTCAGAGCTGATAACGGGGCAACCAGAGCCAGCAAAATTTTTATTGAAACAGCTTTTCGATGTAGCCACGCTAAACTTCCCTGCTCGACGTGACGTGGAAGAGTCGGTCTTGGCAGCGCGTGCTTGTTTCAACGAAGAGTCTTTCAGAAACCTTGAAAACTATTTAAAGCTTATTGTTCGATTTGCTACGCCCGAACCACAACAGACATTTATTCTCTACCAAAATKCAGTGGGGCAGGTCAGCGAAGGGGTATCCGTTGTTTCAATTCTTGAGTCCGAGGACTTCCAGTTAGAGCAAGGTCAATACGCACATGACCAATTCTGGAGGGTCCTCGTGAACCAATCATATGCCCTAACTAAAGCAGTTGCGGATGAGGCTATCAGCACTCTCGTTGACTACCTACCCAAGTATTCCTCTGTGGCAAACAATGATAGAGGACTGCGGCAGAGATCGATCTACTCACTGTTGCGGCTACTAGATCGTGCTGGATGGGGAAGAACAGCCGGTCAACAGCATCTGAACACTGCCGAAAATATCGTAGAGATAGCATGGCGAATTTTTGGAGAGCGCGCTTACGAAGGTGAGGGATTACTCGAGCGACTTATTGGCAACGACCGTGGGGTTTTAGGCTGGAACGATTTGATGCTATTTAGGCTTCAGTGTTCTGCTGACCGAAACGGGCAGTTGAATAATCTTCAATCGGCGCTCCTCGTGCATGAAGACTTAAAGACCACGACCAATGGCTTGGTAAGTAAGCTCGCGCTGTCGGCAATGAGGAGGCTATCGCAGACGATTGCTGAATTATTTCGGCATGCCTATGTTGACGCAGGAAGAAATTTTTTTAAGGAAGTCGACGATGCGCCTGATGAAGAGTTTCTAGGCGAGGCTTCGCTCTTAATCAGCGAGAGTGCTGTTGGAGATGAGAATTCGATTGCACGTCGTATTTCGTCCGTCCGCTCTGACCTGAAGTCATTTGTAATCTATCAGCTAAGTAATACTAATCCTCCAGATGGATCAGGCGTGGGTTGCGGGTACTACGACCTTCGTGRCCATAAAGATGGTGGTGGTATTGCACTGCTGATGGGAGAATATGTATTTGGGTTTTGCTTTAATCCAGATGTTGACGAAGACAATATTTTCCATTTTACCGATTACTGTTTGGCTAATCTTAGCAATGCTTTCTTCACTAGCTTAGATGAAAGGGGTTATGTTCCGTCTAAGGAGGGTCTCACAGGAGGTTTCGATCCGACAGAGATGGGGCGCTACTGGGCTAAGCACCGCGAGTTTATTCGCGAAAAGCTGGTGCACGTCGAGGAGCGATATGTGTTTACATCTAACTACACAGCATCGTACAGCGAACATCTTGACGGTGTTTTTTCTGTTTTAGATGAGCTGGCAGTCGAAGCAATTGGAGCGGCTGCGATGTGAGTCCAGTAATTCCGGCTTGATACTACGGATTGAGTGGCGGAAATAATATAACCCTTCACTCCCTAGGCTTGCCTTCTGGATCAATCTGGCCCTAGGTTTACTCCTCCATGGCCGATTGATTCATCTGCCGCATAGCGTTCCCAAGACAGCTGTCGACGGATCCACCTGGCCGCTTTAGGTCAGACGGAGGCCCTAACGTTAACGGCCTGGCCGATTGTTGCTTGGGAGCGATTCTCAACGAGATGGTTATGTTCCGTCTCGATAGTAGGTGCCCCACCGCTAGAGAGCGGCATCGAAAAGACGTTCTGAGGGATGAAAATGACAATCGAATTAAAGGACTTGATGGAGGACACTAGACTCGGTCGGTTGTTTTCCACGCCCGGGCGTGCGTG
>NZ_JBFUBK010000011.1:0-86948 GCF_056405815.1 Pseudomonas sp. P1_F1_2
GTCCTGAAGACGGCCATCAGCGATCTGCGCAAAGTGTTGCGCGATGACCCCAAGCACCCTCGTTTTATCGAGACGGTGTCGCGGCGTGGCTATCGCTTCATCGCCGTATCGCCCCCTGCTGCTTCGATACCGCCTACTTCCATGGCAGTTACGGCGACCGACACACATCCGTTTCCGCCATTCATCGGTCGCATTGACGAGGCCTCGAGGCTGAAGCGGGCGTGGGAGCGAGCCGGTGTTGGCCAGCGTGCCGTGGTCTGGCTTGCTGGAGAACCGGGGATCGGCAAAACCACATTGATCGAACATTTCCTCGCCGGCCTTGGCGGCATCGCCTGCGCACGCGGCCATTGCATGGAGCACTTCGGCACCGGCGAGCCATACCTGCCGGTGCTGGAGGCATTAGCCGATCTGTGCCGCAACGACCCGAGCCTGCCGGCGTTGTTGCGCGATGTGGCACCCACCTGGCTGCTGCAATTGCCGTGGTTGAGTAGCACGCAGGAGCGAGACGCATTGCGGCGCGAGCTGGCCGGTGTCGGCCCGGAGCGCATGCTGAGGGAATTCGGTGAACTATTGGACCGCTACACAGAGCTGCGCCCTCTCTTGCTGGTCACCGAAGACCTGCACTGGAGCGACCGGGCGACGGTCCAGCTCATCAACTACATGGCGCGACGACGAGGCCCCGCCCGGCTCATGTGGCTGTCGAGCTTCCGCCTTGCCGAAGTGGTAGCGCTCGACCATCCGCTCAGCTCATTGCGACACGAACTGCGACTGCAACGCTTGTGCGAGGAAGTGGTGCTCGACCCTTTTTCGGAAACCGAGGTCGCCGACTATGTGGCGCTGCGTTCAGCCTCACTGGCACGCGATGAAGCCTTCGTGCGCGCCCTGCACGAACGGACCGACGGCGTGCCGTTGTTCGTTTCCTCGATCATCAGTGAAGTGATGGATGCAAAAGAAGACGAAACCACCATCGAAGCTCGACTGACGGATCTGGCGGTTCCCGACAACCTGGCCGCCATCATTGATCACTACATCGCCAAGCTGGGTCCGGAGCAACGTGCACTCCTTTCGGCGGCTGCGGTGTGCGGGGCCGACTTCCGGGTTGAGACGGTTTCGCTAGCCCTGGGGCGCAATCTCTCTTCAGTGATCGGCGCCTGTGAAGAACTGATGCGTGAGCAGGTATGGCTCACACATTCGCGGGCTCCCGATGTTGACGAGGCGGTAGAGCCTCCTTACTCGTTCCGGCACGCCCTGTTTCGCCAAGTGCTGTATGACCGCACGCCGCGTTCGTTGCGCATCGATCTCCATGGCCAGGTGGGCACTGCCCTCGAACGCGAGCGCTCGGCCGGTGTGTCGGTTGCGGCCTCGGAACTGGCGATGCACTTCGACCGTGCTCGGCTGCCGATGATCGCGCTGCGCTACTACGCCGAGGCCGCAGAAGCCGCGCTACAGCACTTCAGCCCGGACTTGTGCATCGGCCTCACTGAGCGCGCCCTGATCCTGCTTATGCATGCACCCAAAGGGGTGGAGCGCGATACGCTCGAAATTACCTTGGCCACGTTGCAGGGGGTTTCGGCCTTCCACATGTTCGGTGTCGGCAGCGAAGCCAAGGGGGCTTTCGAACGTGCGTACACACTGCTAGCGGATGTACCCGAGCACCCTATGCGCGGGCGCCTTCTGCACGGATTCGGCTATCTGCTCGGTTTGCGCGGCGATTATTCGCAGGCTTTGGAAGTGGCAGTGCGTGCTGAAGCGCTGTCCCGGAACGCAAACGATCAAGTGCTCATGCTGGCAGCATGCATCGTTCAGGGCGAGGTGCATCACCTCCAGGGTCGTACGAAAACGACTCGCCGCTGGTTAGAGCGCGCCCTCGCGATCGCCGAGCCGCTGGACATCGGGACCAACGAGATCTTTGCAGCGGATCCCCAAGTCATGCTGCACGGTATGCTGGCCATCGAGCTGGTGCGTTCTGGCCTGATTGAGCAAGGACGAACCCATATGCAGCGGGCACGAACCCGCGCACATGCGCTTCGACAACCCATGACATGGCTGGTCGCTGCATGGCAGGAGGTGTTGATCGAGGTACGACTGGGAAACCCTGAACGTGTGACAGTGTTGGCTGACGACATGCAGAAGCTCGTCGATGAAAATTCCCTCGCACTCGGGCGCACGGCTTGCCGCTGGTGGCGCGGCTGGGCCGACGCACGCAACGGTGCACCCCGCGACGGCTACCGAAATATCCGCGAGGCCTACGAGGAACATACCGGACTCGGCATGCGCTCCGGTGCCAGCGAAGTACTCGGCTACGCCGCCGAAGCGCGGCTACTGGCAGGCGATTACGACGCAGCGCACGTTGAATTGCAGGAAGCCTTCCGGGTGGGAGAGGAACTGGGCGAACGCGTATACCTGCCGCAGCTGTTGCTGCTGGAGGCCGCGATCGCGCGAGTTCAGGGTCGATCAGATGCCAGCAGCGTGGCGGTGCGGCGTGCGATTGAGGAGGCACGCGCCCAGGAAGCATCGTGGCTGGAGCTGCTCGCAAGGGTCGAGCTGTGTGAGCAACACGACGCTACCACTGAAGATCACCAGGCATTGGTGAGGCTGATTGACCAATTGCCCGAAACGCATGGGACTGAATTGGTAAAACGTGCGCGCGGCCTCATTATTTTCAGCCCCTAAAATTTGTCACCGCTATACAGATCAACCAATTCCTCTAAAGAACTAATTGTATTCTCCATAATCGTTAATTCTTTTTTAGCTTGAAGTTCCAACAACTCAACATCCGAAGTCAAACCCAGATCGTTCCGGATACCAATGAGAACTGAAACCTGAAACTCAGCAATGTCCTTGACGTTTGGCAACAAGCGCTTCAACAAATTAAGACGCTCTACTCTCACCCGTGTTTCAGCACCGTTCAGCGCCAGCCTTGCCTCTTCCGCCTCGTTAAAATAACGTTCATAAGACCCCATCACCGCGTCAATCATTTTCGAATCTGTAGGTGGCACTTCTTTCAACCTGTTGAGCTCAAGCAGCACTCGCTCGGACTCTGAAACTGCGCGTTCGCACTTTCTTTCCCAGCCATTTCTGTCACTGATAGCCTTACCAAGTACCGCTCTACTGAAGGCGGACTTCATCAAAAGATCGTTATATTTTGATACCAGCTCACCGACTAACGATGCCGTCACAGGCTCCGCCACTAGCTGAATCTGCGCGGCAACGGAAAAGAAATCGCTTAAACCAGGGCTAACGGTGAATGACTCATCCCTATCGGAAGGCTCGATTAATGAACTCAACGCTTTCGGCATTTTTTTCGCCGCATCCAGATAAACATCTCGCCTTAGCGACGCGGTACGCTCTTGAGACTTTATGGTCGCATCATGATTAAGTTGCATTTCCAACCGCGATTTATTGCTCCTGTTGGAAATAAGAACACCCCCGAGTGTCAGACCCGACGCTAACAAGCCAGACCAGACAACATCTGGAACTGATCGGATGAAATCAAAAAAATTCATTCCCTGATGCTCCTGGTAATGCCGTGTGAATGAACGTGCCTCAACGCCATGATCCGTCGAAATTCAATGTTCGAAAAGAGATCCCTGTAGCGTCATGAGTCAGTTTGGGGAACGATAGGTGACGACTGTTGTGGCAGACAGACGTTATCCGACCAAACCCTGACCTTTCGCTTACGACTCCTCCCAAGGGGCGGCTTACGCTGGCGTCGAACTTTCTCGATCCCCAGGTCTGCGATGAGCCTTAACCCTGAATCCAAATACCCGAGCCGACGCTCCTACGTCGTCAAATTGCGCAGTGATGCCGGACCGAAGGCCCTGATGGGCCGCCTCGAGAACCTGGTCACCGGGCGTCAGCGCGAGTTCTCGTCCGCCGAAGAGTTGCTGGAGTCAATTGGCTCTGATCTGGCGTCAGCAGACCGTGAACAGGCGATAGAAAGGGACGGCGAATGACCGTTCCGACATCGACATCACGTGTGCATGGCGACCGAACGGCGACGTTTCGCTGACTACTTCGCGCACAGAGGCCCCTACGCTGACGCCACCTCGAACTACACGAGTCCATTTCTAATGCTGCGACTTTCCACCCTCCCTCCGCTGCCTCGCCATACCGGTGGGATAACCTTGCAACGGACCCCATGCTCGACTGGGTTCGCCATGGCGGCAACCCTTGTCACTTCGATTGCCCTCGCCCTTTCCGGTTGCTCCACGCCGGTCGTCAAGCCATCAGTAGACGTGCCGAGCCACTTCGCCGCGAGTACGGCCTCCGAAATGGAGCCCGAGGCGGCGTGGTGGGAGGTCTACCACGACCCCTTACTGTCGGATCTGGTGCGCCGCGCCGCGCGTGAGAACCGCGACGTCAAGATGGCCGCCGAACGCTTGCGTGCAGCGCGAGCCGGAGAAACGGTCAGCCAATCCTGGCTGCTCCCGAGTGTCGGTGCATCGGTGTCCGGCAGCGACCGCAGCAGCGGCTTCAACTCGGCGGTAAAACAGGGCTATCCGGATACCAGGACCGCCAGTGCGGGTCTGGATGTCTCGTGGGAAATCGACCTGAGCGGCCGACTACGAGCCGGTGCAGCGGCGGCAGACGCCGATGCACTGGCCGCCGAACACAGCATGCGAGGCGTACGCCTGCTGGTGATGAGCGATGTCGTCAGCAACTATTTCACACTGGTCGGAGCACAGCGCCAGGTCGCGACGCTCCGCGCAATTTCGGCCATGCAGGATGAGACGCTGCGTCTGGTCTCCGCCCGTCAACAGGTGGGGCTGGCATCCGCCTTCGACGTCGAGCGTGCACAAACCGACGCCTTGTCGGCGCGGGCGCAGATTCCGCCGCTGGAAACCCAAGTGGCGGTGGCACGTCACCGTATCGCGGTGCTGATCGCCGACCAGTCTTTCAACACCACAAACATCCAGCCTCCGGGCGCAGACCTGGCCGATGTACCCGAGGCCAAGCCCGGTCAGCCCGCCGAGTTGCTGCAACGCCGACCGGACGTACTGGCGCTGATGGCACAGCTCGACGCCGCCAATGCCCGTCGCCAGCAAGCGAAAGCGGAGTGGTTCCCGCAACTCTTCCTCGGCGCGTCCTTCGGCCGCCAGGGTCTCAACCTGAACGGTGCCGATCTCGGCGCTGCGCGCTTCACCAACGTCGCGGGCCTGCTGGCGATGCCGCTCTTCAATGCGGGGCGCACACAAGCAATCAACGATGCGGCTGAAAGCGCTCAACAAGAGGCGCTGTTGCGCGCCGAAGACGGCATCGTGCGGGCGCTCGAGGATGTGGAAAACGCCCTGGTCACGCTGGCGCAGGAACGTCGCCGTTCCGGGTCACTGCAACTGGCCGCCGCGTCTGCGGAGACGGCACAGAATCGCGCTCAGTCGCTCTACACCCGCGGGCAGATCGACCTGTTGCCCCTGCTGGATTCGCAGCGTGCGCGCCTGACTGCACGCCTGAGTGCCAACGAAAGCAACACCCGACTGCTGCTCGACAGCGTGCAGCTTTACAAAGCACTGGGCGGGGGCTGGCAGGTGTTCGAACACCCCGCCAACCCGACCGCGTCCGCGTCCGCTAAAACCGACCGACCACCACTTTCCTGAGTTTTTGTCGTTTTCCAAAGAGGAACCGTCTTGAAGAATTCCCTTACTGCGGTCGGCGCCCTGGCCGTCGCCGTGATGCTTTGCGCGTGCAGCCCGGATCAGCCGTCCGTACCGGCCCCCAGAGCGGTACGTACCGTTGAAATCAACTACGACAATGCCCGCGACGTCAGTCGCTACACGGGCACCGTGCAATCGCGGCATGAAGTCGAGCAATCTTTTCGGGTGGGCGGCAAGGTGGCTCAACGCAAGGTTGATGTGGGTCAGTTGGTGCACGAAGGTGACATATTGGCTGTGCTGGACGACAGCGACTACCGCCTCGCGGAGGAAGCGTCGCAACAGCAGTGGGCGGCTGCCGTGGAGCAGACGCGTCAGGCGGAATCGGATCGCCAGCGCCTGACGGCCCTGAAGGCTGATGGCTCAGTCAGCGCAGCCGACGATGAGCGTGCGCACACCAATGCCCAGACCACACGTGCGACCGCCGAGGCCGAGGCACGTAAGCTTGAACTCGCACGCAATCGCCTCAAGTACACCGTGTTACGCGCGTCCCGCAGCGGCGTGGTCACGGCGGTACGCATCGAAGCGGGCCAGGTCGTTGCGGAGGGTCAGCCAGTGATCTCGGTGGCGAATCCGGACGAATCCGAGATCGTCATCGATGTGCCCGAAGATCAGCTGTCCACCTTCAAGGAGGCGCACTTCAAAGCCTCGCTGGCCAGCGCGCCGAACGAGACCTTCGATGTCACCCTGCGCGAGCTGTCGCCGCAGGCCGCCACGCAGACGCGCACCTATCGCGCCCGGCTCAAGCCGGTGCAGGCGCTGCCGCTGGGCGCCACGGCCACGGTCATGGCCGAGCGCGAGATGACCAGTGTCTCGGTCGCGGCGGTGCCCGCCACGGCACTGACGCAAAGCGGTGGCCAGCCATCGCTGTGGGTGGTCACGCCCGAGGGCAAGAATCCGCTGGGCACTGTCGAGCTGGTGCCTGTGGCGGTATTGGGCTATCGCAACGATGAAGTGCTCGTCTCCGGGCCACTGGCCGGCGCATTGGTCGTCACCGCCGGGGTGCAGAAGATGGCATCCGGACTGAAGGTCGCGCTTCCCGGCACGGCGATTGTTGACACGAACACCACGCAGCAGGCCGCCCGATGAACAATTTCAACCTCACCGACTGGGCGCTGCGCCATCGCGCCATCGTTCTGTTCATGCTCCTCATTGTCGCTGCGGCTGGCGCGTTCAGCTTCACCCGCCTCGGCCAGCTCGAAGATCCAAATTTTTCCGTACCCTCCATGACCGCCATGGTCATCTGGCCGGGCGCTACCGCCCAGCAGTTGCAGGACCAGGTCCTCAACCGCATGGAGAAAAAATTCGAGCAGATCGATAACTTCGAGAAGGTGGTCACCTACGCGCGGCAAGGCTACGCAGGCATGACACTCACCGTGCGCGGCGGCACTTCCAAGGCTGACCAGCGCGAGGCCTGGTACCAGGCGCGCAAGA
The DNA here is from genome assembly GCF_056405815.1 of Pseudomonas sp. P1_F1_2. Taxonomy (NCBI): domain Bacteria; kingdom Pseudomonadati; phylum Pseudomonadota; class Gammaproteobacteria; order Pseudomonadales; family Pseudomonadaceae; genus Pseudomonas; species Pseudomonas sp. P1_F1_2. The sequence goes on from NZ_JBFUBK010000011.1 coordinate 7,086, forward strand.
AACTCAACGACCTGAGCCTGGAGATGCCTGACGGCGTGATCGGCCCGATCCTGAACGACGAGTACGGCGACGTGTATGGCCTGATGTACGCAGTCAAGGGCGACGGCGTCGGCCACGCCGACCTGACGGACGCGGCCGAGGACATCAAGCGCCAGATGCTGAAGGTGCCGATGGTCAAGAAGATCGATGTCATCGGCAAGCAGGCCAAGCGTGTCTACGTCGAGTTCTCTCACGAGCGCCTGGCAGCGCTGGGCATTACACCGCTCGCCATCGCCGAAAGCCTCAAGAGCCAGAACGCGATGTTGCCCGCTGGCCAGATTGATACCCGCGGCGACCGCGTCATGGTGCGCGTGAGTGGCCAGTTCACCAGCGATGAGGCTATCCGCAACGTGCCCATCTCCGCGGGCGGCCGGCTGATCAAGCTCGGCGACATCGCGACCGTTACACGTGGCTTCGAAGATCCGCCGACCTACACGGTCCGCCACAACGGCCAACCCGTGCTGATGCTCGGTATCACCATGACCAGCGAAGGCAACATCGTCGACCTTGGCAAGGCGATGGACACGGCCGTCGCGAAGATCCAGTCAGAACTTCCGCACGGCGTGGAGCTGGAGCTGGTGGCTGACCAGCCCACCACGGTGAAAGATGCAATCCTGGACTTCGGGCGCGCGTTGGCCGAGGCGCTGATCATCGTGATCGCGGTAAGTCTGGCCAGCCTGGGCTGGCGTGCCGGCCTCGTGGTCGCGGCCACGGTGCCGCTGGTGCTGGGCGGTGTGGCGCTGGTGATGTTGGCGATGGGCTGGAACCTCGAACGCATCTCGCTCGGCTCACTGATTATCGCGTTGGGACTGCTGGTGGATGACGCCATCATCGCCATCGAGATGATGGTGGCGAAGATGGAAACCGGCATGGACCGCGTGAAAGCGGCGGCCTTCTCCTACCAGTCCACCGCGATGCCGCGCCTGACCGGTGCGCTGATCACCGTCGTAGGCTTCTTGCCGATCGGCCTCTCGAAGTCCACCACCGGCGAGTACGCGGGCGGCATTTTCTGGATCGTCGGTGCCGCGGTGCTGTTCTCGTGGATCTGTTCCGGCATCTTCACGCCGTACCTGGCGGTCAAGATGCTGCCCAACGACTTGGGCACGCACCAGCATGCTGATCCGCACGACACCAAGTTCTACCGCTGCCTGCGCCGCCTGATCGACGCCGCCATCGAGCGCCGCTGGGTGGTCATCGGTGCGACGGTGGGCGCTCTGGTGCTAGCCCTCGCTTGCATCAAGTTGGTGCCGCAGCAATTCTTCCCCAACAGTTCGCGCCCTGAGCTGGTCATTGATTTACGCGTCAAGGAAGGCGCCTCGTTCGCCGCAACGACAGAGCAGGTCAAGCACATGGAGGAGATCCTGGCGAAGGACGAGGACGTGCGTTTCTATACTGCCTACACCGGCGCTGGCGCGCCGCGCTTCTATCTCTCGCTCAACCCCGAGCTGCCGAACCCGGGCTTTGCCCAGTTCGTTGTGATGACCAAGGATCTGGATGCACGCGAGCGGGTACGTGCGCGGCTGGTGGCCTCGGCCGACCAACAATTCCCGCAGGCGTGGGTGCGCGTGACCCGGCTCGAGTTGGGGCCACCTGTCGGCTACCCGGTGCAATTCCGCGTGGTAGGCCCCGATACCCAGGTGGTGCGCCAGATCGCCCGTGACGTGGAGAAGGTAGTTGCGTCCAACCCGAAGGTGCGCGACCTCCAGCTCGACTGGAACGACCCTGTGCGCACGATGAAGGTGGAACTTGATCAGGACAAGGCGAGCGCGCTGGGCCTCACGCCGGCCGACGTGTCGCTGGCGACCCAGACCGTGATGAACGGCGCAACCCTGTCACAGCTGCGTGAGCGCGAGGACCTGATCGACATCGTGGCCCGTGCCGTGCCAGAGGAACGCTTGAATCTCGACACACTGAAAAACATCAACCTTTACACACGCCAGGGCACCGTGGTGCCTCTGTCGCAAGTCGCACAGGTGCGCTCTGAACTGGAAGAACCGGTACTGTGGCGCCGCAATCGCGACATGGCGATCACTGTGCGTGCCGACGTGAAGGATGGAGAGCAAGGTGTATCGGTGACGCAGGAAATCCAGCCACTGCTTGAGGGCATCGAAGCGAAACTGCCGTCGGGCTACCGCATCGACACGGGTGGAGCGGTGGAGGAAAGCGACAAGGCCAACAAGGCGCTACTCGCGGTGGCACCGCTGATGCTGATCACCATCCTGCTGTTACTCATGCTGCAATTGCAGAACTTTTCCCGCATGTGGATGGTGATGCTAACCGCACCGCTGGGCCTGATTGGTGTTGTGCCCGCGCTGCTGGTGTTTCAGTCACCGCTGGGCTTCGTCGCGATCCTGGGCATCATCGCTCTGGGTGGCATGATCATGCGGAACGCGGTGATCCTGATCGATCAGGTACAAATCGAGATCGCCGGGGGGCGCGACCCTTGGAATGCTGTGCTGGATGCGGCCATTTACCGGGCCCGACCGGTGATGCTGACGGCGCTGGCCACCGTACTTGCAATGATCCCGCTGACGCGCAGTGTGTTTTGGGGGCCAATGGCAATTGCGATCATGGGCGGCCTTACCGTGGCAACGCTACTGACGATTTTCTTCGTCCCGGCGTTGTACGCCGCATGGTTCAAGGTGGGGCGCCAGATGGACGCTGACACCCAACCGGTGAGGGGGCACGCCGCACTCGCTGCGGAGTAATGAGTACCGTAGCGTTATGCCCCTGATTTAGCCCCGCTACTCCGTGCCATAAACTCTGTTTTGCTGATTACAGTCGTCATGGAAAACGGTCAGCCGATGACGACCGGAATGCTCAGGAAACGATTTGATGATGCACGGGAGGACGCCAGCATTCCGAAAGCTGACTTTCAGATGCGCGACTGACGGGCAAAGACGGCGACGGACAAGGAGGAATTGACAGGGAATATACGCGTAGCACGAGATCAACCAGGGCATACCACTGTGGGCATGACCGAACAGTACATTCGGATGCACAAAGGCATGAAGGTCACTCCTACGAAATGACCAGCTGTAGCGAATTGCGGAGTAGAGATTGGTTTTTGCGGAGCAAAAAAATAAGGGCTTGCATGAGATTTCTCACGCAAGCCCTTGATATTCATGGTGCCCGAAGCCGGAATCGTACGCATCTCTTTGTTATTGAAAATAAATGGAAATTTTGAGTTCGAAAAATTTTCTACCTCTATGTGTACCCTCAGTCTGCGAGCAGACTCGGTATTGAGCGTTGCTACCGGTTTCCACCGACAAGTAAAAACGACGAAGGTGCAAACGCTGACCGTCCAGAATCTGGTCAAGGCGTGGCTATTGAATGGCATGGCACGCAAAGACGGCAATGCCGAGTTGCAGCGCCGTTTTAACAAGGACCTATAGCCGGCGCCATCACATCAAAGAAATTGGCACATTCGGTGCCAGCCATAATTAACATAACGTTCGTTGCGCTAAATAAGCCTGGCTGCTAGGATCAATCTCACCTTAGTAACATTTCGTGGGAGAAAGCCGCTATACAAGACTCTCTGCGCAAGGCATTCCTGGAAGACGGAGCAGTCCTGATCAAAGGACTTTTAAACGAGAAGCAGCTGGCTCGATGTCGGACTGCCTACGACTGGGCAGTCCAGAACCACGGCCCCAACGCATTTCGAATGTTCGATGGGACCTTGCAACAGTCGCATGTCGACAACGCCAATCCGCTCGCCAAGGAGCGCCTGGAGGAATTGGTCTCTTCCCTCCCCTTTGGCCAGTTATTCGCACACCTCTGGGGTTCCGAAAACGTCTGGTATTTCGCCGAGGAAGTGTTCCTCAAGGTCGGCGGACGTGGTTCGCGCACACTCTGGCATCAGGACACCTCTTATTTGCCCTGGGCCGGCATGCATTGGGGAAATGCATGGATCAGCTTCGAATCCGTTCCCAAGCAGAATGCTTTGGAGATCATCCGGGGCTCGCACCGCGGAACGCGTTTTGATGGCACCACCTTCCTCGACCCGAACGACCCAACCCAACCCTTGCATGGAGGCGGGATGCTGCCTCGCCTTCCCGATATCGAGGCTGAGCGCGAGCAGGCACCCGATGCGTACGAAATTCTGTCGTGGGCAACGGAACCCGGGGATGTGGTCGTGCTCCATCCCGGCTCGCTACACGGCGGCGCACCGGTCGACGAAGCCTTCCCGGATCGCCACACCTTTGTTTTCCGCTTCTTTGGTGACGATGCAACCTTCAATCCCCTGCCGGAGCACAGCGATGCGGGTTATCCGAAGGAAGGCGTTCTCTTCACCGAAGAATTGATGACCTTGAAGCCGGGAGATCCCTTCCGTCACCCCACCTACCGCCAGCTCGTATGATCGGAGATCAAGCAATGAGTACCCAGAACCTGAAACGGCAAACCATCACCCCTCCCCAATCCCAAGTGCTCTACGATAACTATCACTTTCCGCAAGCGACGCGTGTCGGGGACATGATCTGGGTTTCCGGCCAGATCGGAATCGACGCCACAATGACACCGGGCAATGGTATCGAAGAGCAGGCGCACTTAACCTTCCAAGGCTTGAAAATCGCCCTTGAGGCGGCGGGCGCGACCCTGGCGGATGTTGTCGAGCTGATGACATTTCATACTGAGCTTCAAGCTGATACGCACGCATTCATGCAGGTCAGGCACCAGTACTTCCTCGACCGCTACCCGTCCTGGACCGCCATCGGCATCTCGCAACTGGCCCTTCCCGGGCTTCGCGTGGAAATTCGCGCCGTTGCGGTCGTGGGTTGCGGCGAAGCCTGATTTCACAAAAACATCGCTCTTCAGGTTGCCGACCCGCGCGTGATGCCCTCAGTGCCCCATCACAACAAGAGCAAGGACTACCCATGGCTACCCTTATCGTGAGCTACCCCTTAACCGAAGGTGCAAGATTCGACCGGGAGTACTACCTTTCCACTCACATCCCGCTCGCGCGCTCCGCATGGGGTGAGTCTGGACTGCAATCGGCGGAGGCCCTGTTCCCGGCCGTCGGTCCGCAGCCCCTCGCGGGCCTGGTGATTCTGCGCTTCAACAATCAAGCCGGAATCGATGCCGCGCTCACCTCCCCCAGGACGGCTGAGGTTCTCGGCGACGTGGCGAACTTCACCAATATCGCTCCGGTGATTTTCCGCGCGGACGACTGACGAATCGCACGGCTGCCCGAAGGCCGCTGATGCGCCCTTCGGGAGAGCCCTGGCATAGCGGACCAGCTTCTGCGTCGAGTCTTGCAAGGGTGCTTTCTTCAAATAAATTCCATATGCTGAGCCGCAAATAGCAAGTTGCAGCTTTTTCACTGCAACTGTTACTCCGATCAATAGAGCCAGCGAAAATTACCCCTTTCCTATGCCTGATTCACGACCCCAGACTCCCATGAACAATAGCTCTCGAGCGAGTGATAGCGAATCCGAACCGGTCTCCCGCCGGGGTCGGCCCGTAGGCGACCACAAGGCGAAACGGGCCGAGTTGCTGGCGGCGGCGATCGCGGTGATCGCATGCGAGGGCTATGCCGGAGCTTCGATGCGCAAAGTGGCGCAGCACGCCGGGTGCACGACGGGAGCGGTGACCTACTACTTCGCAAACAAGGAGGAGATGATCACCGCTGTCGCACAGAGCCTGTTCGACCAGATCGACACTTTGCTGGAGATCAACCAGGAGCGGATCGATATCAAGGCTCTCATCGAACAATGGCTCGATTGGACGAACACCGACGAGCCGGACGCATGGCTCGCATGGCTCCAATTGCTTGGCTACGCAAGGCACGAACCGGCTTTCGCAGGCGTCATCAAGCAACGATATGCAAGGTTCCGCCAGGTGTTTACATCGGTACTGGAGAGAGGGCAAAGCCAAGGCATAATCCGCGACGATATCCTCGCCGAGCTTCTCGCCGATCAGCTCAGCGCGATCAGCGATGGATGGATGATGATGTTGCCGATCGAACCTGAACGGTTCGGTTCGAGCCGAGGTCAATCCCTTCTCGATGCCCTCATGACCTTGATCACTCCACCCCAACCGCAAAAACCATCTCCCAAGAGAAAAGCAGTCGCTAAGTAAAGCAATTGTTGCGCGCAGCTGAGTTGGCTTTCACGGGCAGCGCGCTTCTCCAGGATCATCAGGTCGTGGCGCTGCGCACCGCGCTTTCTTGCCATGACCATTAAATGGCACCGGCTGCTTTGTTCTGACCGCCCTATCCAGCAGGACACCTGCCCTTATCATGCCGCGGCCCACTCCACCGGCGCCAAGGCCTGCGTCGTCGTCCCCCTCCTCAACACCAAACGCCCTTCTATTCTGCTTTGCACGGTTTCAAATGTGCTGTATTTTTACACAACAGCTGTTATGTAATACATACAATAGATATGACAGAGGCGAAGATGGATTCAGATAACGATGAATTGTCGCTGCCGGCGCGCCAGCGACGCTTGCTGCTTCAGGCGATTGGAAGCGTCACCTTGATCGGAGGGATCGCACTGAGCGGGCGGGCCACGGCTCAGGTGCCACGTGCTGGCCAGGACGACGTCCTTGACGTAGCCATCATCGGGGCAGGACTCGCCGGCCTGACTTCGGCGCGGGACCTGCGCCGCGCTGGCTGCGAGTCCTTCGTCGTACTCGAGGCCCGGGACCGTGTCGGTGGGCGCACCTACAACCACGACCTGGGCAAAGGCGTTGTGTCGGAAGCCGGTGGCGAGTGGATCGGCCCTGGCCAGACGGCCATCTTCGACCTGGCCCGCGAACTCGAGATCGACACCTTCCCGACCTGGTACCAGGGCAAAAACGTCTAAGCTGCGTGAAATCTGCGCCTGCAAACCTTTGCCGAAAGTAAAGATTTCAATCTCGGACGTGTATTCTTCAGCTGCGAAAACCATGGCCGACTTTTTCAACAGAACCGGCCATAGCGGACGTTCACACTCAATGATGATCGAATCGATCAATGACATTTTCTTTCGGCCTGAGCCGAGAGATTAGATGCGACTAAACTGACCGGACTTCCAGCCAGGACAGCCCGGAATGAGCCAAATTTTGATCGCCGACGAACAACCACTTTTTCGTCTTGGCATACGCCAGGTACTCGAAGCAGAGGGCCATTCCGTCATCGCAGAACTGGATGACGGGGCCGACGCCTTGCGCCAGACACTTCAGGTGAAACCGTCGTTGCTGATTCTGGATCTTGCGCTTCCACGCCTCGGCGGCCTGGAAGTCATCCGTCGCCTGCGCCGACAGGCCTGCAAGATACCGATCCTGGTACTGACCGCACAAAGCAGCGAGCACTTTGCAGGTCTCAGTCTGCAAGCCGGCAGCACGGGGTTCGTCAGTAAACAGGATGACTTACACGATTTTGGCGAAGCCGTGCGCACATTGCTGCACGGGCACAGCTATTTTCCCAGTCATCTGGTAGGCAATGTCGCACCACAGATCGGTTTGAAGGCTGAAGAAGCGCAACTGGGCAGCCTTTCGGCGCGAGAATTAACCGTGCTGCGCTACCTTGCCAACGGCCACAGCAATAAAGATATCGCCGATGAATTGGCGCTCAGTGATCGCACGGTAAGTACCTACAAGGCGCGCCTGCAGCGCAAACTCAATGTCGATTCGCTGGCCGAGGTTCTGGAAATCGCCTGGCGTCAGGGCATGATCGCCAGCATCGATCCGGTCGCCGAGGGCAGCGGAGCGGACAATTCCAAGCAGGAACGCTTCCACCAGATATTCGACGCGATGCCCATGCCGGTTTCCCTGCGAGATACTCAAGGTTATCTGCTGGCGTGCAATCGTCAGTACCTCGAGTTTCACGGCGTCACTCAGGAACAGGCCGTAGGTATGCGCATTATCGACAGCAGCGTGCTCACCCCGGAAGAAGCCTTGAAGCTGCACCAGGATTACCTGCAAGCCGTCACACTTGGCCAGCCTTTTAGTCTCCAGCAGGTTTTGCGCTACCGGGACCGTCAAATGACGGTGCGCAGTTGGGGCGTGCCTTTCCACGACGCTCAAGGAAACCTGACAGGGATGCTCTGTTCTTCGGTGGATATCACAGAGCAGGACCAGCAGATTTCGTTCTTGACCCGCGCCAGGGAGCAGCGCCGGTCCTTGACCCGCACCCGCACGTTGTTCCTGCATGATGCCGGCGAGCAACTCATGGAGCAGTTGGGCGATATCGTCAAATCAGTCCATCGGGCCTGTCACCAACAACCGGGCAACGAGCATTTGATCACCCTCCAGTCCGCAATTCTGACTGTGCAGGAACATATTCAGGTGCTGCTGGATGTGGTGCGAATTGAACGAGGAATCCTCGTTTTGATGCCTCGTGCCAATGAGCTGAATAAGCTGATCGGTCATGAGGTTGCGGACTTCAACCGAAGGCATCCTGGCGCACACGAGGCGATTGAGCTGAATGGCGATCCTGTGCCCGTCAACGTGTGGGTTGACCCGGATCGGTTCCGGCAAATGTTGCGTTCGATGTTCATGTATTGCCTGGACCTGGGACTGCCGGACATCACATTGCACGCTCAAGTGACGCCGTCTCCCCGGGCGGAGCTGCTCTGGCAACTGAACGTCGCACCCGGGCCAGTGTCGCGGGCCGAAGGCCTGGCCGAATACCTCACACAAAATGAAATCAGCCCGCAACTGGCGCTCTGTACCCGCTTGATCGTCCTGATGAGCGGTGAACTGTTGCTCGAACCCCCTTCAGCCGACGGGCCACTGGCCGTCTTAAGCCTACGATTCTCCCAAACACTTTAGTGCCGCCAACCTTGACCTGTAGTGATTGCACTACAGCGTTCTCATGATTCCCTGATCGTACCCGTACTGCCCTCCTCGCAAGAATGACTGCATCGGCCGCAACGCATTGCGCCACTTTCTTCGAGGACACACGGATATGAAAAACGCCAAGGGACACGCCCCCTTTCAACACCCCGATTTTTCGGTCAAACGCCTCAGCCAGGCCATCGTGATCGCCTTGGGCATTGCCAGCCTGGGCCTGAGTTGCCCCGTCACTTTTGCCCTAGACGCCTTGCCCCAACAAGGTGAAGTGATTTCCGGCGCGGCGAAAATCTCCCAAGACGGCAACAGTCTGCATATCCAGACCCAGACGCCCCGTACCGCTATCAACTGGCAGAAATTCTCCATCGGGCCTGACAACAAGGTGCACTTTCAGCAACCCGACGGCAGCTCCGTGACTTTGAACCGGGTCACCGGCGGCGACCCTTCCAATATCTACGGGATGCTCACCGCCAACGGCAAGCTGATCCTGCTCAACCCGGCGGGTATCTGGTTCGCGCCCAACTCGCAGATCTCTGCCAGTGCGCTGATCGCCGGCGCCGGCGTGATCACCGATGAACAACTCAAGGCATTCGCCGACATCGGCAAACTCGACATTCAGCTCAAAGGTCTTGTACGCAATGACGGCCAGATTTCCGTCCACGACAACGGCATCGTGGCATTGCTCGGCGCGCAGGTCGAAAACAACGGTGTGATTCAGGCCCGTAAAGGCCAGGTAACCCTGGCCACCGGCCCACAGGCATCGCTCGATTTTCAAGGTGACGGCCTTATCAGCCTGGCCATTGGCGGTACGCCTGGTGACGACAATTCGGTTGATCCGTCACTGACCGGCGGTGTCCAGAACAACGGGCACATCGAGGTCGGTGAAGGTGTTGTGGCAATGAGTGCGCAACGTGCGGCCAAACACCTGGATTCGGTGATCGGGGTCGGCGGCGCAGTGATTGCCGACTCGGTTAGCCAACAAGGCGGCAGCATCGTGCTGGGCAATGCCGATCGCACCGTGGTCAGCGGCAAGCTTTCTGCCAAAGGCAGCGATGGYGGCAATATCAGCGTTTCGGGCAAGCAAGTGACCCTGTCCTCGACCGCCGACCTGAATGCCTCCGGCAGCCAAGGCAAAGGCGGTTCGATCGCTGTGGGCGGCAGTTTCCAGGGTAAAGGCAATGCACCCTCTTCCACCCGCACCACGATTGAAAAAGGCGCCAAACTGGTGGCCGATGGTGCCCGCGACGGCGGCCAAGTGGTGGTGTGGTCCGACGGCACTACCCATTTTGCCGGCCAGACCAGCGCCAAAGGCGGCGACAAGGGCGGCATCATCGAGACCTCCGGCAAGATCCTGAGCATCAGCAAAGACGCCAGCATCAACGCCTCCGGTGGCAAACAGGCCGGCCTCTGGCTGCTCGACCCTGTGGCAGCGACCATCTCCAATATCGACAACGGCACGGACATCAGTGCCCAGACCATCGTCGACAGCCTGGCCAACAACGACGTACGCATCGAGGCCAGCGAACGCATCAACGTCAATGCCCCTATCGTCGCCAAAGACGTGGCCGCCGGCAAAAGCCTGGCGCTGATCGCCAGCGGTAACGTGGGCCAGGTCAGCACCTATGAAGGCACCGACAAAAACAATGACAGCGGTTCGGTGTACATCAAGGCACCGATCCTACTCAAGGACGGCAACCTGTTCATCAGCGCCACCGGTGACGTCAAACTGATCGATGACGCGCTCGCTGGCCAGACCGGTGATGCCGCGTGGGATCGTCGCGCGATCATCGATGTCGGCAAAGGTATCGTCTGGATCAAGACGTCCAATACCGCCTCAGTCACTCAAGACGCCAATACCGCACTGATCGGTTCACAGGTGGCCGTGCAAGGCGCCAGCGTGCGTCTCGATAGCCCGTTGAACCATGCCGGGACCCTGGCCGGTAAAGCTACCAACGGCATTTTCACCTTCAATCAAACCAATGCCGGCGGCACCAACGTGGGTACGGTCAGCGCACCCTACTCCGGCGAATCCTTGAGCGGTGTGACGGCTCAGCAGATCAAGTACATCGGCTCTCAAGACGTAGTAGCCGACAGCAACATGTACAAGGAAGTGGTTCTTGGGCAGAACGGCCAGGCCTTCGACTACCTGGTGTTTGAAGCCACCGGTTTTGTCGATGCGCAAGGCAATGAAATTCCTGCCAGTGAACTGCTGCACTACCTGGACAGTTCCGACTATCTGGTCAGCGGCTTGAAGTTCACCGACAGCGCCGGTGTGAAATGGGAACTCAAACCCAACGCGGCGAACAGCAATCTGACCACCGTCATCCGTGATGGTCAGGTGGTCAGCGAGCTGCCGGTCGGTTTCAGCTTTGATGCCAACAAAGGCATGGTCGTTGTCGCCAATCCTGACTACGCGCCCAACGCTGGTTGGGGGGTCGCCGATTACAACATCGCCGGGCCGATGAACCCTGACGAAATTCAACACAGCAGCCAGAACGGGTCTTCTGAACAGTTGGTGATCGGTCTTGGCGACAAAGTCACCTCTGCCAATGTGCTGTTCGGTTGGCTGATGAATGACCAGGATTGGGCGCAACCCATTGGGGATGCGCCGAAGCGGCCGCTGCTCGAACGTGCGCGAGTGCATTTTCTGCAGACCCAACAAGCGCCGGAGTCGGCCATCGTCTTGCAGGCGCAACAGGCCAATCTCGACCTTAACATCAATGATCAGTCGCGGCAGTATGGCGACGCCAATTCGGCATTCAGTCACTCAGGTCTGATTGCCCAGCAAAATGCTGCACAGGTAAAGGACGTAGACAGCTTCGTCGACCGGCAACTGGCGCAAGACCGCTTCATCCCCGGCGTCAGTTATAGCACTGCGGCGAACGAGCGTTCCAACGTCGGCAGCTACGCCATCAACGGTCAACTGACGGCCGATGAGTACGTCAGCAAGCGTTATGTCCTCGACACCCACGCCGGCAAACTGGTGATCAAACCTGTGCCACTGGTGGTGACGGCGAACGATCAGGCCAAGGAAGTCGGCCAGCAAGACCCGGCCCTGACCTATGACGGTAAAGGCTGGAAATTCGCTGATGACGAACAGCCTTTCAACCTTGATCGAGCCCCTGGCGAAAAACCCGGCAACTACAGCATTTTCGAAAAAGACGGGCAGCGACTGGTCAGCGCCAACTATGAAGTGACCTTCATCAACGGTGTGTTGACCATCAACGGCCCGGTCGCTGAAGACCCGATCACACCGGTTCCGGATGTTCCGCAAGTGCCCGGCCAACCCATTCCAATCCCCGAAACCGGGCCAGTGCAAACGTTCATCAATCGCGCCGACCCGGCAGCCGTTGCACAGGTTCCTGGCGACGAACGCTGCACCCCGCTGGAATCGCCATCGGCGGTCATCGCCAACCATACCGCGAGCCCTGCAATCGTACGTACTTACAGCGTGCAACTGATCTGCAAACCCCGTTCCCACGGTTCCGCACAACAGCAACTGCCAGATAAAGCCGAGTTGCTGGACTACGCCAATCGCCTGATTGACCGCGGCACTTATCCATTCCCCGAATGGAACCGCAGCGTGATGCCCAGAACCATTGACCAACACGCCAAGGGAGGCCTGTGAATATTATGAAAACTTCAACCCCATTTACTCTGCGTCCCTTGGCCATCGCACTGTGCGTATGCCTGGCCAGCGCATCGTTCGCCTCGACTGGCTTTGCCGCCACGCCTGTGCCCTTGAAACCACTCGATCCAGGTCGGGTCGAGTTTCCCAACGAGCAAGGCCTGCGTACATCACCCAACAACATGCCGGGCTCACTGGAACTGCCTGCCACAACCATCAGCCCTCAAGAAAAACTGGTCGAGGACCAACAAGCCCAGACACCGGTGATGAGTAGCAATGTGCCGTTCAAGGTGAACAAGGTGATTCTCGATGGCATCCACAGCTACCCCGCCGCCACCTTCAAGCCACTGCTGAGCCAACTGGAAGGACACGAAATAACGCTGGCACAGGTCAACGTGGTCGCGGATGCCATTACCCAGCGTTATCGTGCCGCCGGTTTCATTCTGGTCCGCACCTTCGTTCCTGCGCAGCACATCGATAAAGGTGAGTTGCATCTGCAAGTCATTGAGGGACGCGTCAACAGCGTCAAGGTCGATGGCACCAGCAACCGTGCGATCAACCACTACGCGAAAAATATCAATGATGAAGTGCCGCTCAAAGGCGAAACCCTGGAGCGCAATCTGCTGCTGATTAACGACCTGCCTGGCTACGAAGCCCGAGGCGTGCTGTCGGCCTCGCCAGTACGTGAAGGCAGCGACCTGAACTTGCAGACCGAACTTCGGCGCTGGGAAGGATTCGTCGGTGCAGACAACCGCGACAGCCGCTACTTCGGCCCTTGGCAAGCTTACGGTGGAGTGGCGCTGAATGATCCCTTCGAGATCGGCGATCAAATTTCCCTGCGTTATGGACGCTCGCTGGAGAGCGACAAAATGTCGTTCTACGAAGGCCAGTATGAGATGCCGGTCGGAAGCCAGGGCACGATGCTCAGTGTTCTGGCACAACACAACGACGGCAAACCCGATGTGGCTTCCATTCTCAATGCCAACAGTTCAGGCGATACCGTTGCCGTCAGGGTGATCCATCCATGGATTCGCACACGTGCGCAGACCGTCAAGACCTCGGCCGCCTTCACCTGGTTCAATGGTCAATCCGAGTACCTCAACGACCCGGACCTGCCCCCTTCGAGCGATGACCGCATTCGTGCCGTGCGCCTGGGCGCCAGTTGGGACTTCACCGACCACCATGGCGGCCGCAACCTGCTCAAAGGCGAATTGAGCCGTGGCTTGAACGTGATGGGTGCCAGCTCGAAAAACCGTACCAATCCATCGCGCGAAGGTGGTGAGACTGACTTCACCAAGCTGCAAGTCGATGCCCAACGTATCCAGGACCTCAGCGCCATTACCCCCGGTCTTGACCTATACTTGGCCGTGACCGGGCAGACCAACTTCGGCAACCGTTTACTCACCCCTGAACAGTTCGGCGTGGGTGGTAGCCAGTTCGGTCGAGGCTATGACCCCTCGGAAATTACCGGCGACAAAGGCGCCGCCGGCAAAGTCGAGTTGCAGTACAACCGTCAGCACCAGATCAAGGATTTCGTCGTACCGACCCAGTACTACGGCTATTGGGACATCGGCAAGGTGTGGAGCGAACAGCCAGCCTATACAGGCTCGGAAAGTCTGTCTTCCGCCGGCGTGGGTGCTCACGTGCAAGTTGGCAAGGATCTGTTCATTTCGCCGGAAGTGGCCTTCCCCCTAACCCGTTCGGTCAGCGCCGAAGAGCTAGAAGACCGCAACGGCAAGGAGCCTCGCCTCTACATCAACTTCCTCAAATTGTTCTAGCAATGACACCCACCGGTTATGGGCCAACAGGTCCATAACCGATGGGCCCTGTCTCCAAGGAGAACCCTCATGAACCGTCATTTTCGTGTGATCTGGAACAAAGCCCGGGTGTTGGTTACACACCACGCGCCGAACTTCGCCTTCACCCGTAACCACACCGCTGCGCTTCTCGAAGCCCTGGAAGTACAAGAAGGAGAAAACCTCGCCTGGATCATGCAACTGCACAGCCAGTCTGCGTCCAGCCGGAATCAATGCTGCATGCCTGATAGGAGAAGGTGAAGCTCAGCAACCGGTTGCTACTGAAAAACGCTTTTTGTGTGTTTGTACTTTTAACGAGAGATGAATCGATGGACGCCGTGTTTCATATTCAACAGCTTCAGCTAAAATTCCTAAAGTCGGCCTCAGTCAATGAAAACTGTGCCATAGATCTGCTGGCTATTCTTCACCGGTTGTCGGCAGAGGAAACCAGGAACGTCCTCGGCATCATTGACCTGCTGGTCAACGAGGCCGAGGTGTTGAGAGGGCTCTCAAAGGACGTCACGGCCAATCATTTCTTTGTACTGTCGCATTAACGCTGACGTCTCAGTGATCGAAGCGTTTGAAAGAGGTGTAAGGATCAAAGGGTATGTATCGTGACTGCCGGTCACGCATGACTTTGACCATGACAAAGTCTGGGTCCCGTGAGAAAAACAGACGTCCGCGCATCGTCACCAAATGATCGAGCAGACGTGCTTTATCGCCTGCCACGCATTCCGGATTCCGATCATAAGCACTGTTGATGTTCAGACTCAGAAAGTGAGTTCCCGGGATCAGATCGCCCACAAAAACAACCGGGCCAACGAGCAGCTGGATTTTCGGTAACAACTGTCCCGGTGTAGCAGTCGCTGACATGGAAGTGCCAGTCATTGCCGAGCTGCTCTCAGGCATGGCCATCGATCAGGATTAGGCGTGCGCTGTTTTTCCAAGCGTGAAGCGGCCCTAGATTCATAGACACCTTCGAGGGCCACTTCTGGCTGATTTCTGCTCTTGGCCAGAGGGGTAAAACGGCCAAAAACGGCCACCCCGTTATGTATGACGTAAGGTTAAGTCATAAGTTTGGAGTCCTCTTCTTACACTATTGGTTTATTGGATCCGAAATCAGACGAGGCAAGCGGCAAAAAATCACAGGTTGGACTACACCTAACACCAGACATACCCCAAGCAGTCTCAAGCGTCGGCCTGTTCGCCATCCGAATCGCGCGTAAATCACGGGTGAAGCGACGCTTCTGAGGGGGGATCTCGACAGGGTATTTCGAGGATTCACAGAGGGAGTTGATCGCAATGGCTCAGCACTTGAACTCGTCCGGGTTGTTCATTCATCGCATGCGGGCAATGAAAGGAAGCACAACGTATCCCCTACCTTTTCTCGCAAAAGTCTCGTCTCTAGGTATCAATCACGTATGGCGACTGCGGCTGCACACAGCAGCCACGGTAGCGCTTTTGGCCGGAATGGAGTCGCCAACGTGGGCCGCGAACTGCCCTTCACCGGTGGTGGCCAATAACACCACCTGCACAGTACCGGCCGGCACAACCGTGACAGTCAACGCCGTCAATGCCGTTGGCTTGAACGACAGCGGTCTGTTGGGGCAAATCATCGGTGACGGCATTACCGTCAATCTGGCGGCCGCCACCACTACCGGCGCAATAGCGCTGCAAGGCGCCGCCATCAGTTTTAATGCCAGCACTGTGACTACCACCTCCGTCGGGGCTGCCGCCAACGGACAAATCGGATTACGTGCGGCTGGCGCAGGCAGCACTGTCTCGGCGACCGGCGCCACGCTCGACCTGACACCCGCCTCAGGCACCTCGCTGAACATGGTCGGTGCTGGGGCCGATCATGGCGGTGCGCTGACGTTGAGCAACACTACCGTGCTGGTCACTGGTGGTGCCAATGGCACGGGCAACTATGGTTTGGTGGCGACCGGGGCGGGAAGCCAGGTCAACTTCAGCGGGGGCTCTGTCAACACCAATTCCCGGGGGGCCTTTGGGGTGTTGGCCGAGAACGGTGGGGGGGTCAATTTATCAAACGGAGCGCAGATCACTTCTGCCGGTACAACGAACGCGACCACGCTAGCAGGCAGCCATGCCCTGTACGCCACCGGTGCCGGCAGCCAGATCAATGCCACGGGCATCATGGCGAGCGCGTCCGGCCTCAATGCGTCAGCGGCGCTGGCCGACGCCGGTGGCACCTTGGTCTTGACCAGTAGCTCGTTCACCAACTCGGGGGCCGCCAACATAGACAGCACTCCCAATGCCGGGGTGCGGGCAGTCAACGGCGGCAAGATCGTGATGAGCGGAAGCGGCAGTGCGATATCCACTACGGGCGTGCGCGGCTTTGGCCTTTCTGTGGAGGGCGCCGGTTCGCAGGCGCAAGTGGCGGACACGGCCATCCAGTTGTCGGGCAGCCGCGCATTCGGGATTTCCATCAAGGCCGGTGGTAGTGCGCAGGTGAACAACAGCAGCGTTGCGCTCAACGGTGTCACCGGACCTTTCTCACCCGCAGTACAGGTAGAGGGCGTGGGCTCGACCTTGACGCTGACCAATAGCAGCATCAGCACCACGACCCCCACCATCGCCGTGGGCGTGACGGCCCGGGATGGCGCAAACCTCATCATCAGCAATAGCTCGATCACGACGACAGGCCCGAACTCCGCGGGGCTGACCGCCAGCAGTCTGACGGGCATACCCGGCACGGTGACGGCGAACAATGTGACGATCAACACTACCGGCGACGATAACGCCATGGGGGCGATTGCCGACCTCAACGGCACGATGATGCTCAACGGTGGCACGATCACCACCAGCGGTAACCAGGTCAGGCCATCGTCATTCGCCCATGGCCTTGGCGCACGCAATCCCGGCGGCACCCTGACTGCCAACGGTACGGTGGTCAACACTTCCGGGCTTTCCGCCATGGGTGCCTGGTCCGACGATGGCGGTCATTCGACCCTCAATGACGTCAGGATCACCACCTCAGGCGAGTTGGGTGTCGGGGTATTTGCGATAGCGGAACAGGTGGGTTCTCAATTCAGTGCCAATACCACGACCAACCGCACCACCGTGCAAACCACCGGCCTCAATGCCTACGGTGCACAGGCGCAATCGCGCAATGACCAGCCGGTTGATGTCGCCACGGTGACCCTGAACGACACGTCGATCACGACGCAGGGAACCGGTGCCGCAGGCCTTCGTGCAGTGCTCGAGAACTACGGTTCGACACCCACCGGTCGCGGGCAAGCCGATGTAGTTGCCAATCGCACCACGGTGCTCACTCAGGGCGTCGGCGCGCATGGTGCATTTTCCCGCGATAGTCCTACTTCGGTGACGATCAACCAGAGCTCGATCCACACCATCGGCGCGA
Organism: Pseudomonas sp. P1_F1_2; assembly: GCF_056405815.1. NCBI lineage: Bacteria > Pseudomonadati > Pseudomonadota > Gammaproteobacteria > Pseudomonadales > Pseudomonadaceae > Pseudomonas > Pseudomonas sp. P1_F1_2. The sequence continues at coordinate 24,703 of NZ_JBFUBK010000011.1, forward strand.
CCGCCCATGGCGCGGTCGCGGTCATCGGCGGGCGTATCGTCGGCACTGACTCGACGGTGGTGGCCAGCGGCGCCAACTCCATGGCGCTCTACGCCTTGGGCATACCGGCGGCGGTCTCCTCGGCCGACTTCACCCGCAGCACGCTGACCAACAGCAGCGGGCCGATTATTGGTGTTGCCGGCGATGCCAACATCACCCTGACCAACTCGACCGCGACGGGTGCCAGTGAGTGGCTGCGCGTGGGTACGCTCAGTGACTTCCCCTTGCTGACCGCTTCGCCTCCACCCCTGACCGGCCCGGCGGATTTCCCGGATGAAGTCACCGGCGCCTTGCCTCCGTTGCAATCTCCCCCGATCACAGCCCCTGCCCCGCCCGTAGTGCCTGGCCTGGCCAATATCAACCTCTCCGGATCGACGGTGGTCGGTTCGGCCTTCACGGCGCCCGGCAGCGTTTCCAACCTGACGCTGACCAATAACAGTGTCTGGCGCATGACGGGAGATTCCAATCTGACCAACCTGGTCAATGACCCCAGCCTGATCGATTTCTCCGCGCCCACAGGCGGTGTCTTCAAGACTCTCACCGTCAACAATTACAGCGGCGATGGCACCATTGCGCTCCATACATTCCTGGAGGGCGACGGCTCGCCTTCCGACAGACTGGTGATCGACGGGGGCACCGCAACGGCGCTGGCCACCGGCAACACGGCGTTGCTGGTCCGTAACGCCCGGGATGCCAGCGGCGTCCTTGGGCGAGGTGCCCTGACCACCGGCAACGGCATCCTCGTGGTGGATACGCAGAACGGCGGCACCACCGCCGCCAATGCTTTCCGCCTGGGCAATCGGGCGATCGCCGGCCCCTACGAATACACTTTGCATCGGGCGAGCGTGGATGCAACCAACGGTGAAGCGTGGTACCTGCGTTCCAGCGCCGATCCAACCCCACCGGTTCCGCCTGATACGCCTGATACGCCCACGCCCCCTACTCCGTCCGTGCCGAACTTCCGCCCGGAAACCTCGTTGTACGGAGCCATCCCGGCCATGGCGCTGGTTTATACCCGCGGCATGATCGACACCTTGCACGAGCGGGTTGCTGAAGAACGCCGGATGCCCACCGACCCGTTGCCCAAGGAGCATGAAGAAACCTACGGCCCGTCGCTCGGCTGGGGGCGGATGATCTTTCGCAATGGCGAACGAGAAAGCGGTCACAACGGCCCGTTTGGTAACTCCCCAGGCTACAACTATGACATGCAGGCCTTCCAGGTCGGTCTGGACCTTTATCGCGGCGAGGACACCGACGGCAGCCATGACCAGGCCGGGGTATCGCTGGCGGTCGGCAACATCTCGGGGGGAGTTGATCACTACAGCGGGATTGGCGCCGGTGATAACGAACTGCGTGCTTACAGCCTGGGTGGCTACTGGACGCACTTTGGGCCCGACGGTGGCTATGTGGACGGCGTGTTGCAACTGCACCGCTTCGACATCGAGGCCAAGCCGGGCGACATCGATGAACTGGACACCCAAGGCTGGGGCTACTCCGCATCACTGGAAACCGGTTACCCGTTTCTGGTCGATGAGGGCGATGAAGAACACAAGAATGAAAACCTGTACCTCGAGCCACAAGCCCAAGTGATCTATTCCCACATCGATCTCGACAACAGCGATGACATCGCTGCCGACGTGCGTTTCAGGGACGTCGACTCGCTGATCGGCCGACTTGGCGTGCGTCTGGCCAAGGACTGGTTCCGCGAGAACGACAAGGGCGAGGCACTGCGTACCAATGGCTGGCTACGTCCCAGCGTCTGGCATGAGTTCAAGGGACAACCCAAGACCGAATTTTCATCGGCCAACGGCTTCGTGCCCTTCGAGGCGGATATTGGGGGGAGCTGGTGGGAGGCCAACCTGGGCGTTGATTACCAGGCGGACAAGAAAGTCACTTTCTATATCTCCGCGGGCTATCAGAAGTCCTTCGATGGCGACAGCCACAGCTACGAGGGCATGCTGGGTGTAAAATACGACTTCTGATTCTGCCAGCGTGTGCTAGGGGTTCAGGCTGTGTGAATAGCCTCGGTCGGCCACCACCGTTAGCGATTCAGCCTCGATTTCATCACGCGCCTGGTTCGCCATATTGCACAGTTGCCCACGATCATTACTAACATTGGTCACCTCATGGGCAACGATCAAATGGTGCTTGTCGTCGACAGCTGTTTGGACGTTATAGCCAACCGTTCCGGTGCCTCGTCCGCTCGAGGCCATTGAGCGTTCATCTGGGTCTGTGAGGGAGATTTGCAGGTCTGGACTGTCGTGGAGCTGTGCCTCGATATCCTTGAGTTTCTGCATCTGCTTTTTCAGCGTTTCGATTTTTTCTTTCAGCCGCTCGGCCTTGGCCTCGGCCACTTCGGGCGTTGCCCGATCCGCCGAATCCATCGCCGCCAGATACCGGTCAATGCTCTGTTCGATCTGCTGCATGCATGCGTGCCTTCACTTTGCCCTGGGTGAAGGTACGGTCACGATTGTTGTCTGCTTTGAACTTGCTGCCATCGATGGCGATGAGCGATGCAGAGAAAAGATTGAGGTTGCGATAAAGCACTACGAACTGACGGCAGACGCTGCGAATGGCTTTGCCGTTGTCTTTGGGAAAGTCGGCGATGGTTTTGAAGTCAGGAGCCAAGCGCCCCGTCAGCCACATCAACTCGACGTTGCGCTGAGCCTCACGTGCAAGCCTGTGACTGGACTGAATCCGATTGAGATAGCCGTAGATATAGATTTTCAGCAACATCGCGGGATGGTAGGCCGGACGCCCCGTTGCAGCAGGATCAATACCTTCAAAACCCAAGTGCACCCAGGGCGAGTTTATCGACGAAAACGTCGACCACTCGCACTGGTTTTTCCTCAGCAACGTAATCGTCCAGGCACTCAGGCAGCAACGTCACTTGTGTCCGAGCCTCCACCTTCGATGAATCGCTTAATGATCGCCCCCGATACGATTTCGACGATCTGAAGGTTAGACAATCAATGGCGTTTTCACACAGCCTAGACCATTGATGCCTTTCGCTAGCGACCGCAATTCGTTGAAAGTAGCATGCCTACGGTTATGGGCTGTTGTGAACCTTCTGTAGAATGTAGTCATTCGCCTGCAAGGTGACTTTAACAATAAGAGCCTGAGGCATTTTATGATTGACGTTTCTGTAGCATTACTTTCGCAAGCGCTTGCGTTGCGCTCACACTGACGCCTGGCCCTGACATGCTGTTGATCGCTTCGCGGAGTCTGAACCAAGGTCGAGCGTCGGGTTTTGTTTCACTTGCAGGTATTCAGGCAGGCACTTATTGCCACGCATTAGCCGCAGCACTCGGACTGTCGCAGTTGATGACCGCTGTACCTGCGGCTTACGACCTCGTCAGATTTGCCGGTGCGGCGTACCTGGCATTTCTTGCCTGGAAAGCTCTTACCAGCAGCTCATCACCCCTGGCACCCGATGAAGCCTTGCCGCCCACGCCGCTGTTGCGCATTTTTCGACAAAGCCTGGTGACGAATCTGTTGAACCCAAAAATGGCGCTGTTTGTACTGGCCTTGTTTCCACAATTTGTGGACCCGACTAAAGGCTCGCTGTCGTACAAATGTGGGCATTTGCGACCATTTTAAATGCCATAGGACTGATCGTGAATGTTGCAGTGATTCTCTTGGCCAGCAAGGTCGGGAGTAAGCTGGCAAGCAATGCCAACATTGCCAAAAGACTCAATCAGCTATTGGGCGCGGTTTTTATGGGGCGGGCTGTTCGTTTGGCTCTGTTTACCGGGAAGTGGGTCGAAGCAGGGTGTCTGTTTTTGGCCGATTTCTGTCTGATGCCAAAAGGCCAAAAGGCCAAAAGCCCGCTCAATGGCGGGCTTCGTAATCGACTTTTCTTATGGCGCGTGGTTCAAACTCTCGCGCAATTCGTCCTCCAGCTTTCGACACACGTCTGCGACGATATTTTTCCCGACTTCCGGACCTGAGTAGCTGTCGACTGCCTCGCGGCATCGTTCGGCGGCTTCTCGGGCCTGTATTCTTTCCTTGTTTTCCGATGTGTTACTGACATAAAAACCGAACGCCACGTACAAGGCGATGGCGATAAGATGCCTGCAGCGATCTTGCTGCACAGGCCAAAACTTTTTTCTGTTGGTCGTGGCCACCCAGGTGAGATTCGTGTTTTTTGCCTGAGGTCCAATTGGCAGTGTTTGCATAAGATGGCATCAGTCATGATGACTTCCGCGCAATGGGGCAACTCTTTTTTCCAGCCTCCACAGATGAAACTCCTTTTTCAAAACAAAATTCTAACATTGGGGCTGAGGGGCCAGCGACGCGACTCTGTTTCTCGCTGAAGGTTTTCTAGCGTCGTGACGTCATCCCAAGCTGAGTCGCTCCCAATAGGTTCGAAAAAAAAATCCGATTTCGAAAGAGTGCTTTTGATCTTTTTTTGCCCGTCGCAATAAGCAAAAAACACCCTATTCAGTTAATTCGTCTGAGTTGAATACATCAGATCGAAGACACGGCCGAATGCGGTCGATAGAGGTACGTTCAGACACGACGAATCGCTAATGGGTACCGTCATAATCTATCCTCATCGCCCGCGCAACCCAGTAAAACTGAACTGCTCGCCTCCTCGCGCCTGGCAGATTGCTTATTCGATATTTGACGGCGAATCAATCATTTGAGCTTTAAATGCCCTAAAGCCGTTATGCATTAAAGGCCCAATGTTCTTTCACAGAGTTACTGGGCTAGCTGGAAGCAGCTTGGGGACGTGGACCGGGTGCCGCTCGCCGGTGAAACGAGCGGCGGTCGGGCGGACTTACTGTGCAGGTTGATCCTTCATCTTCTCGGCAATTTTCGCATCCACGGCAGCACGAATCTGGTCAATGCTGAAACTGGCCGGTTTTTGACTTGGCGGATAGTCGATGAAAGTTTGCAGGAACTTCGCGGCTTTGCTCACCGCTACCGCAGCGAGATAAATGTTCTTGCTCGACCAATCGTAATACTGGTCGGACACCACATCTGCACGCTCGTAGGGGTCCATGCGCAGGTTGAGAATCTTCGGTACCCGCAGGCAGACGAAGGGCTCGCTCCAGACCCGGAAACCGCCTGGCTGTTGTTGCTCACAGAACACCACTTTCCAATTGTCGAAGCGCATGGACACCAGCACCCCGTCATCGTTGAAGTAGTAGAACTCGTGCCGTGCGCCGGTTGGTTGCTGGCTGGTCAGGTACGGTAGTTGATTATAACCGTCGAGGTGCACCTTGAAGCTGGCTCCACCGGCAGTCGGAGCCCACCCCTTGAGTAGCTTGTCCTTGACGTCTGCGTCGCCAGCGGCCGCCAACAAGGTCGGAAACCAGTCCATGCCCGAGAACATATCATTAGACACCTCACCGGCCTTGATCTTGCCCGGCCAGCGGATCATCGCAGGCACCCGAAATGCGCCTTCCCAGTTGGAGTCCTTCTCGTTGCGAAACGGCGTGGTCGCCGCGTCTGGCCATGAAAACTGATTCGGGCCGTTGTCGGTGGTGTAAACCACGACGGTGTTGTCAGCAATTTTCAGATCGTCGAGGGTTTTCAGCAGCTTGCCAACATCATTGTCATGCTCAACCATGCCGTCGGCGTACTCATTACCGGGCATTCCGCTTTGGCCTCTCATCGAATCGCGCACATGGGTGAATGCGTGCATCCGGGTGGTGTTCATCCAGACAAAGAACGGTTTGTCCGCCTTCACCTGTTTCTCGATGAACGCTTGCGCCGCTGCGGTGGTTTCGTCGTCGATAGTCTCCATGCGCTTAGCGGTGAGGGCTCCAGTGTCTTCAATCTTGCCGTCGGCGAAGCTATGGATCACACCGCGCGGCGCGTAACTCTTGAGGAAATCAGGATCGTCTTTTGGCCAGTAGGGGCGTTCGGGTTCTTCTTCGGCATTGAGGTGGTACAGGTTGCCGAAAAACTCGTCGAACCCGTGGGCGGTGGGCAAGTATTCGTCCCGGTCACCTAGGTGGTTCTTGCCGAATTGGCCAGTCGCATAACCTTGGGATTTAAGGGCTTGGGCAATGGTGATGTCACGTTTTTGCAGGCCCACAGGCGCACCTGGCATGCCCACTTTGGATAGGCCTGTACGCAGCGGCGTCTGACCGGTAATGAACGAAGAACGTCCAGCGGTGCAACTGTTCTCCGCGTAGTAATCAGTGAACAGCATGCCTTCTTTGGCGATACGGTCGATATTCGGAGTCTTGTAGCCGACCACGCCCATGGAGTAGGCGCTGATGTTGGTCTGGCCGATGTCATCACCGAAGATCACGAGGATGTTGGGTTTTTCAGCGGCTCCGGCAGTAGCCGAAATCGCCATCACCGAGATTGCCACCAAGGCCAATCGCGGTAGCCATTTGTGTTTGCGGGTCATATTGACTGCTCCCATACGCCTTAGTCGAGGTTAACCACCAACCCTGTATGGCAGCACTAACTAAAAATCATTAGGGTCAATGCGACCAGACAGGTGCCCTACAGCCACCATGATTCACGGTAGACCAATTGAGGTTTCCAGCTTTTTTAATCGATGGTTGGCTGCTTTTGAGGCTTCAAGACCAAAGCCCCTCGCCATTCGCATCGAGTGCCGCTTTGACTTGTTCTGTATTTTCGCCACGGGTCGGTGTAGGGCCCGGCGTCACCACTTGGCTATCAAAGCGTGGTGCGGGGTGGGCCTGCAACATGCCATCACGCTCGAAATACACACCTCGCGCGACCATGTGCGGATGCTCGACAGACTCATGCGGGCCGAGTACCGGAGCAAAACATACGTCTGTGCCTTCGAACAGCTCGCACCAGTGCTCGCGAGTACGGCCAATAAAGATTTGTTCGAACGCCGAGCGCATTTCGCTCCAGTGCCCTTTATCCCATTGTTTGGCGAAGCGAGGGTCATCGACCAGGCCTAGTTTTTCCAGTAATAGTGCATAAAACTGGGGTTCCATCGCCCCCAGGGTAATGTAGTGGTTGTCGGCGCAACGATAAGTAGCGTAGAAATGGGAGCCATCGTGCATGCTCTTGCCTCGCTGCTCCTGGATACCACCACGGGAAGCCATCGACATCAGCAACTGCATCATGTGCGCCGATCCGTCGACGATCGCGGCATCCACCACTGTGCCGTTTCCTGTAGTGCGCGCATTGAGGATGCCGGCCAGTAGACCCACCGCGAGATAGAGTGCCCCGCCACCGATGTCGCCGATTAGCGTGATAGGGGAAGACGGCGCTTCTCCCTCTGTTCCGCAGTAATACATCGCTCCGGACAGCGAGATATAGTTGTTGTCGTGGCCTGCCGCATGAGCCATCGGGCCACTCTGCCCCCAGCCTGTCATACGCCCGTAAACCAACCTCGGATTACGGGCCAGCAACACCTCTGGACCAAGCCCTAGACGCTCCATCACCCCGGGGCGCATCCCTTCGATTAACGCGTCCGCATTTTCGATCAACTTCAGCACAGTCTCACGCCCCTCGAGCGTTTTCAGATCGACTACGACAGAGCGCTTGCCACGATTCATCGTATTCGTCGAGGCTTTCTTCTCGCCTGTAACATAGGTAGTTTCGCCACGCTCAACGGCGATGACTTGCGCCCCGAGATCTGCCAGATGCATGGCACAAAACGGTCCGGGACCGATGCCGCAGATTTCTACAATTTTAATGTCGCCAAGCATGGGTATCCTCTTCTCTCGTCCGTTTTTGGTTTGCTAGTCGGAGTCGGGCGGTAACCGCGTCTACGCGCCCTGCCCCGACCACTCAGCCAAATCTCATTGATCGAAGACGATCACCGAACGCGCCAACTCGCCACGACGCATTTCGTCGAAGGCAACATTGATATCCTCCAGTTTGATGCGCTGCGAAATCATCTCGTCGAGTTTGAGTCGGCCCTGCATGTAGAAATCGGTCAAGCTCGGCAGATCGACCGGAAAGCGGTTAGAGCCCATGATCGACCCTTGGATGCGGCGCGCTTGCAGGAGCTGGAAAGGGTCGATTTCGAGCTTGATGCCAGGTTTCATCATGCCAATGATCGTGGCGCAACCGCCGCGTTTGAGCATGCCGAACGCCTGCTCCGCGGTCTGCTTGAGGCCGATGCATTCGAACGAATGATCCACACCGCCCCGGGTCAGCTCCACCACCTGCTGGACCGTTTCGCCCTGCTTGGCGTTGATGACATCGGTAGCGCCAAACTGCCGGGCCAATTCCAGCTTGGAGTCCACCATGTCGATGGCGATGATGCGACCGGCACCGGCCAGCACCGCGCCATTGATCGCGGCCAGGCCGATGCCGCCGCAGCCCAGCACCGCCACGGTTTCGCCGGGACGTACTTTGGCGGTGTTGAACACTGCACCGGTCCCAGTGGTCACGGCGCAGCCGAGCAGTGCGGCGCGGTCCAGCGGCATGTCACGGCGAATGGCAACCAGCGCATGCTCGTGAACCAACATCTGTTCGGCATAGGCGGACAGGTTGGCAAATTGCGGCATGGGTTTTTGCACGTACGTCAGGCGTGGCTCATCACCTTTGCCGCGACGTGTTTCCGGCGATACGCACAGCGACAAGTGGCCGGTGACGCAATGCGCGCAGTGGCCGCAATAGACTGACAGGCACGTGACCACATGATCCCCAGGTTTGACGGTGCGCACGTCCGAGCCCACCTGTTCGACGATACCGGCAGCCTCGTGGCCGAGAACCACCGGTGCGGGATGTGGGTACATCCCGTCGACGACGTGCAGGTCTGAGTGACAGACACCGACAGCGACCGTGCGGACCAGCACTTCACGCGGACCCGGCTTGCTGATTCCGACGTCCTCGATCGTCAAAGGGGAGCCCGGTGTATGGAAAACGGCAGCTTTCATGATGTACCTCGGTAAACATTATTGTTTTGTGGGCGTGAATGGTCAGTCCATTCACGCGATGACTGAATAAGCCGGCACTTCACAAACTTCGATCGGTCAACCCTACCCAGAACCCCTCGGAACCCGCGGCAATCGCCGCCTTGCCGAGCACCTTGGCCCAATGGGCATCGCTGCCGAACTCGTCACGCCAGGCCCACAGGCGACGCGTCGCAAAATGCAGTGTGTGTTCATGGGTAAAACCGATAGCGCCGTGCACCTGATGGGCCACGGACGCGGCCAGCGTTGCGGCTTCGCCGGCACACACCTTGGCCACCGCGATGTCGAATGCCAGGGTGCTGTGATTGCCGGCGGCCCCGAGGAACAGATCGCTCGCGCTACGCAAGGCAACTTGCACCGCCATCCGCGCCGCGCCTGTGGCACCGGCCATTTGAGCCAGGTATTGCTGGAGGACCTGTTGCTTGCTGATCGGCTTGCCAAATTGCACGCGTTCATTGGCGTACAACACGGCCTTATCGACGGCGGCTTCAAGCGTGCCCACCAGCGTGCAAGCGCGCACCAATGCACCGAGATGCCATATCGGCTCGGGCAGATCGGCCAGTTGCAGATGACCGGTAGCCTGACTGCTGGCGTTGGCGAACACCAGGGTGTCGCGCTCTTCATCGGCAAAATTGCTACCGGCTGCCAGGGTCACGGCTGCCTGGCGCAGGTCAACCAGCGCCAGGCGTTGGCCATCGGCAACAACCGCCCAGCGACATGTACGGGCCCAGGGCACGTTGACGGCTCGGCCCTCGAGGTGCCCCCCCTCTTGATCAAGTCGTAGATCGCCCAGTCGGCCGGCTTGAATCAGGGTGATCGAACCTTCTGGCACTTCCATCCCGGCGTGCGCCAGCAGTGCTGCCGCGAGCATGGTTTCCGCCAGTGGCAGGGGCGCCTGCCAGTAACCAATGGCGCGCAAAACCGGGCTGGCGTCGAGCCAGTTGGCACCACTCCCCCCAGCGCTTTCCGGTACCAGCGCACCGGGCAGACCGTTGTCGACGACCTGCTGCCATAACGCATCTGCGCGGTGGCCAGCATCGAAGCGCTCGAGCAATTCACGGGTGACGTGTTTGGCAAACAGACGCTCGACGCTGTCGGCGATCATGGTTTGCAAATCCGAAGGGGTGCCATCGTCCGCACCCTGGTTATTGATTGCTGTGTTCATCGCAGTCCAAGACCCCCGGCAATAATGCCGCGCAGAATTTCACGAGTGCCGCCACGCAAGGAGAAGGACGGTGCACTCTGAGTCAGGAATCGCATCGCTTGGTCGAGGTCGGAGCCTGGCTCGCGCTGATCGCCGAACAGGTCGTGAGCGACGTCAGGAATCGCCTGTTCGAGCAAGGCCCCTTGGTCCTTGACCACCGTCGCCGGGATGGCCGGGTTTTCGCCACGGGCGAGCATGCCGGCGACGCCCAGCGACATCTGCCGCAACGTCGCGTAACGCGCTGCCAGACGACCCAGGCCGACTGCGTGCCGGCTATCTTGCGGGTCGGCCTCGTCCAGCATGGCGAGATACAACTGGGTGCTGCTCAGGTAACGCTCCGGACCGCTGCGTTCCAACGCAAGCTCCGCGGTGACCTGCTGCCAGCCATTGCCCAACTGCCCAATGACGAAATCATCGGGAACGAAGACGTTTTCCAGGAACACTTCGTTGAAGTCATGCTCGCCGAGCATGTTGTAGATCGGGCGCACGGTCACACCGGGAGCCTTGAGGTCGATCAGCAATTGCGACAGCCCCGCGCGCCGATTGCTCTCCTCCTTCGGTCCGGTCCGCAGCAGCGTAATCATGTAGTGGGCCAGGTGGGCGCCTGATGTCCAGACTTTGCTGCCGTTGACGATCCAGCCACCTTCGGTTTTTTCCGCACGGGTGCGCACCGCCGCCAGGTCGGAACCGACGTCGGGCTCGCTCATGCCGATTGCCATAAGTATCTCGCCGCAGGTGATGCCGGGAACGATCTGCGGTGCCAAAACTTCCGGAGAAAACTTGATCAGCAACGGACCGCTCTGACGTTCGGCGACCCAGTGCGCCCCAACCGGTGCGCCTGCCGCCAGCAGTTCTTCCAGAACCACGTAGCGCTCCAGCGCACTGCGTTCGTGACCGCCATAGCGCGCGGGCCAGGTCATGCCCAGCCAGCCGCGCTCACCGAGCTTGCGGGTGAATTCCGGAACAAGGCCGACGAGACCTTTGGCACGCTCGGCCGGTGAATAGTGCTTCAACTCTTCGGCGAGAAACGCACGAACCTCTGCGCGTAACGCTTGCGCCTTGGCGTCTAGCCTACAGGGCTTGATATCGAGTGCCTGCATGGGGGGTCTGCTCATGTGGTGTTGAGTTACGGTCGACCAACACACTTGCTGGTCAGCCAATAAGTAAATAAGCTATCAGCATTCTCGTCACAGGATCAAGCGCCATCGATCCAGTCAATTTCCCTTCCCCTACGGAGCCTCAGATGACTACCCTCGCCCCCTTTACTCCCGGCCGCGGCTTGACCCTGGAACTGCAAGGGCATGTCGCCACACTTGAGTTCAGCCGACCGCCGCTGAACTTCTTCGATCAGGAACTGATCATGGATCTGCTGGCGGCATTGGCGCATCTGGATCAATTGCCGGCCTGCCGCGTCGTTATCCTGCAGGCCGAAGGCAAAACGTTCTGCGCGGGCGCCGACTTCACGGGACTGGCGGAGAACGGGGAAAAAATTCGCCCTCGTCAGCTGTACACACACGCCGTGCGCCTGTTTCGCACGGCCAAGCCACTGATTGTCGTGGTGGAAGGCGCCGCCATCGGCGGAGGCCTGGGTTTAGCACTGGTGGGCGACTACCGTGTCACCAGCGAGAAGGCCCGTTTCTCGGCAAATTTCAACCGCCTGGGCATGCACCAGGGGTTCGGCATTTCTGTTACGCTGCCGCGCGTCGTCGGCATCCAGATGGCCTCACTGTTGATCGCCACCGGCCGCCGTATCGACGGCGCGCAAGCGGTACGTATTGGCTTGGCGGACGTGCTCGCCGAGCCGGGCCAGGAGCGCCAGGCGGCTCGTGCCCTGGCTGAAGAAATCGCCATGAGTGCACCGCTTGCCGTCATGTCGAGTCGCCAAACACTGCGTGCCGGCCTCGCCGATTCAGTGGAGGCAATCATCGATCGCGAGGCCAGCGAACAAGAGTGGCAAGTCCTCACCAGCGACTTTGCCGAGGGCAACAAGGCGATGCGCGAGCGTCGCGATCCTGAATTCACCGGTAACTGATATTTCGTCTATGGACACTCCCGACCCAAGCACACCCAACAGCCCCCGTCGAACCCAAGTGGAACGACGCGCCGAAGCCGAACAAAGCATGCTGGAAGCCGCACGCCAGATCGTCGCGCGCAAGGGCTGGATCGGCATCACCCTGGCCGAGGTCGGTCTACAGGCGGGTTACAGCCGCGGCCTGGCGGCGCATCACTTCGGCACCAAAGCCAGGCTGCTACGTGCGTTGGCCGGGTTCGTGAATACCCGGTTCATGGAAGTCATCGATGACAAGGCGCCCCAGCGTCAACCCGGGCTGGGCACTTTGCTTGGGTACATCGATGCGTACTTCCTGCGTGACGACGCCGAATGGACCAACGCCCGTGCCTTGCTGGCGCTTATGGCCGAGGGCGTGACGCTCGAATCGGAATCTGGGGCGATACTGGCCGAGTACAACAACTCGGTACGAATGACCCTGGCAAAGCAGGTGAACATCGGCATCGCCAACGGCGAAATCCATGCTGGCACCGATCCGCTGGCAGCCGCCACCCTGTTGATTGGAACGATGCGCGGCATGATGCTCCAGCTGTTACTCGATCCATCGACGGCGGACCCGGCACGGGTGCACAAGCAACTGCGCCGACTGATCGAGACCCTGCTAACCCTGCCCAGCGATTAATTCTGGGCTATAAAAAACGCCCACCGGTTCTCACCGGTGAGCGCTATTCCTTCAAGGCTTATCGCTTGATCATCGCATCAATCATCTGCCGCACTTGCTCGGTGAAGGGTGGACGGGTGATGTCCGGCCCCTCTGCCGCACGCAGTATTGGCTTGGGATGGCTGAACGTAATAAAACCCTGGTGCCCCAGATAGCTGCCCATGCCACTGTTGCCAACCCCGCCAAACGGCAGGCTGTCGACACTGGCGTGAAGCGCCACGTTATTGACCGTTACTCCACCCGAGACCGTACGCTCGAGGACAAACTGCTCCTCGGCCACATCGCTGCCGAAGTAGTACAGCCCCAGCGGACGCGGATGAGCGTTGATGTAGCCCACCACCTCTCGCATGTCCTTGTATGGCTTGACCGGCAACAGAGGACCAAAGATCTCGTCTTGCATGATCTTCAGTTCATCACCCGGATCGCACAGCAAGGTCGGGATCATCTTGTGGTGAGGCTGGTCGGAGAAATCTTCATCCGCCGGGTTCATTTCGATTAACTCGACACCCGYCAAACGGGCCTCATCCAGGTAACTCTGCAAGCGCGCGAAGTGACGGGCGTTGATGACCGAGGTGTAGTCCGGATTGTCCTTGAGGCTCGGGTAAAGTCTAGCGACCGCCGCTTTGGCGTGCACGATGAACGCCTCCATCGACTCCTCGGGAACAAACACATGATCCGGTGCCAGGCAGACCTGTCCGGCATTCAACAACTTGCCGGCCATGATCTTGCTCGCGGCAGCCTTCAGATCGGCGGAGCGCGACACGATGGTGGGCGACTTGCCACCCAGCTCCAGGGTGACCGGCACCAGGTTCTCGGCAGCGGCGCGCATCACATGCTTGCCAACGCTGCTCGCACCGGTGAACAGCAGATGGTCGAAAGGCAGGCTACAGAACGCCTGACCGACTTCGGCGTCCCCGGTGACGATGGCGATTTCATCCTCGGCGAAGGTGGCGCTGAACATCCGCTGCATCAGTTCGGCACATTTGGGGTTCAACTCAGAGACCTTGACCATCGCCCGGTTACCGGCCGACAAGGCGCTGGCCAGCCCCTGGATCACCATGCCCACCGGAAAATTCCAGGCGGTCACGATGCCCACCACGCCTAGTGGCTGGTACTGAATCCAGGCCTCGCCACGATCGGCAGCGCGTTGCTCGGGCTGCATCCACTCGGCAATTCTGGCCTTGGTTTTCTTCAGTGACGAGAGTGGGCCCAACACGTCGATGATGCGCGTCAGATCGTGGCTGCGATGGCCGAAGTCGGCCGCAGTGGCTTCAACGATTTCCTGTTTGTACTCAACCAGCATGCCGATAAGGCGGTTGAACAATTCGCAGCGTTGTTCGGCGGTCCAGATGTCGTTGGACAGGTAAGCCGTGCGCTGCCTGGCGAGGATTTCGCGCAGTCGCACCACTTCGGGTAGTTCAATCTTGCTCATTGGAGGATTTACCTTCTCATTGTGGGTCGTTACGACCCTTCAGGTCGGCGCTGGACACTGACTGCACGCCGCTGTCGTTGAAATCGACTTTCTTCATTTTGGTGGTATCCAGACGCACCAGGCCGAAGGCCATGCCGTACTCAATGGCACCGTCTTCGTTGACTTTGACGGACGAGTACATGCCATTGAAGCGAGGGTCGCTGCCGGTGTGGACCGTCAATACGGTTTTACCCGTGTCGAGGTCCATCCCGATGTGATAACGGTCGTTCCAGTTGCGCGTGAAGTAACCGTCAATGATCGCCATACGGCCGCCGCCACTGATCATCGGCACGGACGAGATCGACGATACGTCGTTGCGCATCCACAACTGTTTCCACGTATCGGTCTTGTGGTCCCACTTCAACATGGCGACGCCTTTGGGCCCTGGACGGGTGGCACCGTTCAGGATGCTCACGTAGAAATGATCACGCGCCAGATACGGCGCATCCTTGCTGACCAGGTTATTCACAACGAAGGCATAGTCGCCATACGCGGACACCGACTGCTCGGACTGCACGATCTTGCTGTCCGGGCCCATGTTCACCTCCCGCTGATCAGCAATGCGTGCCGACAGCGTTCCGGGCTTCTGCTTCCAGTCAGCAGGCATCTGGTCGCGCCAGAAAGCCACCATGCGCATTTTTTGCGCGCCGTCGGTGATGACTACCAGCTTGTCTTCGTCAGGCCCGAAGCCCATCAACGTGGGAGTGGAGCCCGTGCCATCGGCGATTTTCGGGGCCGAGACGCGAATGCCTCGATCATAGGCGGCTTTCCAGGCACCACTGGCTTCATCGCTGTGAATCTTGCCGTTGGCGTCCACCACCAACCGGTACATGTTCTGATTCGACGCGACATAGACCGCGCCGCCGCCCGCCTCATCACCGCTGGCAAAGGCGTTGAGAAACAACTCGTCCTGCCCCTCGACGGCATAGGTGTCGACCACCTCCAGGGTTTTCGGATTGAGGGTGATCACCTTGCCGCCAACGGTATTAAGGACCAGAAAGCCGTTGAAGGTCATGCCCATGCCGAAATTGAAGTCGGCAGGGAAGTCAGTGCCACGCTTAACTTTTTCGTTGTCGTACAGTGTCTCCGGCAGCACCTTGACCAATGGAGCGACCATGCCCGATCCTGGTTTTTTCCAATCGACTTGATCAATGCGGAAAATCTGCCGGCCACCGGCACCAATGAAAGCATCCTCACGGGTCAACACCGAATAGAGCGCCCCGCCACGAAGCTGGTCAGTGATGCTGGTGAGCATCCGGTTGGGCTGTGCGCGCATGTAATCGAGCAGGCCTTTCTCGTCCTTGGCATCCAGGAACCGTTTGACGTCCTGGGTCTGCTTGAGACGCTCCTCGTCGCCAAGTTTCTGAAAGCCGGGCAAATTAAGTGGCATATCGACACGCGCCACCTCAACCAGCTTGCCATCGATTTTCTGGTATTTGCGCAGGCCCAGGCCGGACCACCACCACGTCACGTCAACGTCGGCGACCTTGTCGTCGAAGTGCGGCATACCGCCTGCTTCACTCGGGAAGTAGGTCACCGACTCCGGGGTCAATTCGTAGGAACCATGCGGCACCGCAATCTCGGTGCTGTCAGTCTGCGCGCTGTTCCAATGCGCCTGATTGTTATAGGTGTTGGCCAGATAAGGGTTCATCGGCGGTGGTGCAGCCTGGGCAGCGGCCGCAACGGACAAGGCTGCCAACGTCAGGCCCGCGCTCAACTTCACGAAGCGAGGTTTTGTGATTGTTATGCTTCTCATGGTGGAAACTCCTTGAAGGAATGACTCGGTGCCCGGGCGCTCACGGCGCGGGATCAACACCAACCCGCAGAGCCTACTAAGCCCCTCTGATTCACCCCCCCCCCATGATGAGTAGGTCACCAGGGAAGACCGGCAAAGCACTGCCCTTGCCACCCTCAAAATCCTCCCCCCCCACCGTGGGGAGGGATGCTACGACAGACGCCCCGGCAGCATTCCTCCAGTCCTTCGAGCACATGGCTTCCCCTGTTGAGCCGTTTGCCGATTTTTTCAGACACTGGAGTACGTAATGCACATTCAAAGATCCATCTTCCGCGAAGACCATGAAATGCTCCGCGAAACCGCCCGCCGCTTCTTTGAGCGTGAGTGTGTTCCGCGTCAAGCCCAATGGGACGAGGCCGGTAAAGTCGACCGCGAGACCTGGTTGAAGGCCGGTCGAGAAGGTTTGTTGTGCACCATGATTCCGGAAGAATACGGTGGCGGCGGTGGCGACTTCGGCCACTCGACGGTCATCAACGAGGAAATGCACCGCGCTGGCGTTTCCGGCGTCAGTTTCGGCCTGCACTCGGACATCATTGCGATGTATATCGTGCGCTTTGGTACCGAGGAGCAAAAGCATCGCTGGCTGCCGAGTATCTGCAGCGGCCAAACCATCCTCGCCCTCGGCATGACAGAGCCAGGTAGCGGCAGCGATCTGAAAGCTGCGCGTACCACCGCAGTCCGCGATGGCGACGACTACGTCATCAATGGCAGCAAGACCTTTATCAGCAATGGCCTCAACTGCGACATGGTTTTGCTGGCCTGCAAAACAGACCTGACGGCGGGTTCCAAAGGCATCAGCCTGATCATGGTTGAAACCAGCCGTGAAGGTTTTCGACGTGGTCGCAAGCTCGAAAAAGTCGGCCAGCGTGCGTCCGACACCGCAGAGATGTTTTTCGACGATGTGCGCGTGCCCGTCAGCAACCTGTTAGGTGAAGAAGGCAAAGGCTTCGCCTACATGATGCAGGAGCTGCCACAGGAGCGACTGGGCATCGCCATCTACGCCGCTATTCACCTGGAACGCTTGCTGGAGCTGACCGTCGAGTACGTCAAGGACCGCAAGGCCTTCGGCGGAACGGTGTGGGATTTCCAGAACACCCAATTCAAGCTGGCCGACGCCAAGGCCGCCTCTGTCGCGGTACGCACCATGGTCGACTACTACATCAGCGAGCATATGCGTCGCAAGTTGACCGTGGAAGAGGCCGCCATCGCCAAACTCTTCGCCACCGAGACCCTGTGGAAGCACCTGGACGACATGGTCCAGATGCACGGCGGTTACGGCTACATGCTCGAGTACCCGATCGCCCGCGCCTTTGTCGACTTGCGCATATCACGCGTCTTCGGCGGCAGCAACGAAACCCAGCGCGATTTGATCGCTCGCAAACTGTAATCCCCCTCCTCTTTTTCCGAGACCCATGACATGAGCGATAAAGTTATTGTTGCCGGCGTCGGCATGATTCCGTTCAGCAAACCCGGCGCAAGCCCGACCTACACCGAGATGGGCGCCGAGGCCCTGCGCCGTGCCTTGAAAGATGCCGGCATTGGCTACGACAAAATTCAGATGGCCTTCACCGGTTACGTATTTGGCGATTCCACCAGCGGCCAGACCGCGCTGTACGAAGTGGGCCTCACCGGTATTCCGGTGGTCAACGTCAACAACAATTGCTCCACCGGCTCCACCGCACTGTTTCTGGCCCGTGCCGCCGTGGCCAGCGGCCAGGTCGAATGCGCCCTGGCGTTGGGCTTCGAGCAGATGCAGGCCGGCGCGCTGAGATCGCATTGGGATGACCGCCCGCGTCCCCGCGCGCGTTTCCTGCACGTACTCGAGACGCTCACCGCCGATGCCGCAGACATCCCTCAGGCCTTGCGTGGTTTCGGCGGCGCCGGTCGCGAGCACATGCAACGCTACGGCACCTCGATGGAAGCCTTCGCCGCGATCCGCGCCAAGGCCAGCCGCCACGCGGCCAACAACCCGTTGGCGCTGTTCAAGAACGTGGTGACCACCGAAGAGGTAATGAACGACAAGGTCATCTGGCCCGGCGTCATGACTCGCCTGATGGCGTGCCCGCCAACCTGCGGTGGCGCCGCGGCGATCGTCTGCAGCGAAGCCTTTGCGAAAAAGCACGGTCTGCGCACCGACGTGGCGATCCTCGCCCAGTCGATGACCACGGACTCGGTGGTGTCTTTCGATCCACCGTCGATGATCAGCTTCGCCGGTTTTCACATGGCCCAGGCGGCGGCCAACCAGGTCTACGAACAAGCCGGCATCGGCCCTGAAGACATTCGCGTGGTCGAGTTGCATGACTGCTTCGCCCATAACGAACTGCTGACCTATGAAGCCCTGGGTTTTTGCCCGATCGGTGGCGCCGAACGTTTCATCCTCGATGGCGACAACACCTACGGCGGCCAGGTCGTGACCAACCCGTCCGGCGGTCTGCTCTCCAAGGGTCACCCGCTGGGCGCAACCGGTCTGGCCCAATGCTATGAGCTGACCCATCAGCTGCGCGGTACCGCCGACAAACGCCAGGTGGACGGTGTGCAGATTGCCCTGCAACACAACCTGGGCCTAGGTGGCGCCTGCGTCGTCACGCTGTTTGGCAAGAACTGATCGCCACGCTAGCGCGCCTGATGAAGGCGCGTTTTTGACTAGGAGCCAAATGAAATGGCAGACAAAAATCTGATCGGGCACAGAACTGGAGTGTTCAGTGTTGACGTCGAAAAGGGCCGCCTGCGCTTCTTCGCCAAGGCCATCGGCGAGACCGACCCGATCTACACCGACGAAGCTGCCGCGAAGGCTGCTGGCCACCGCGCTTTGCCGGTCCCCCCGACGTTCCTCAAGTGCATGGAAAGCGAAGGCCGCGACGTGGTGGAACTGCTCAACCTGGTCGGCTTCGACCTCGGTCGGGTCCTTCACGCCGAGCAGTCCTTCGTCTACCACAAGATGGCTTTTGCAGGCGATGTGCTGACCTTCGACGGCTTCATTTCCGACATCTACGAAAAAAAAGGTGGCGCCCTGCAGTTCGTGGTCATGGAGGCCCGGGTGACCAATCAGCATGGCGAGCACATCGCCGACATCCGCTCCTCCCTTGTGCAGCGCTAAGGAGTCCTCATGACCGTTCAATATTCCGATATCCAGGTCGGTGACGAGATCCCGCTGCTCAAGCTGCAGCCGGTCAATCGCACCACGCTGGCCTTCTATTGCGGCGCTTCGGGTGACCACAACCCGATCCACGTCGACCTCGACTTCGCCCGCAAGTCGGGGATGGACGATGTATTCGCCCACGGCATGTTGTCTGCGGCGTACCTCGGTCGTCTGCTGACCGCCTGGGTGTCGCAGAGCCAGGTGCGCAGCCTGTCAGTCCGCTTTACCGGCATCACTCTGCTCGGCCATGTACCCACCTGCACCGGCAAGGTCACGGAGAAGTTCGAGGAGGCCGGCGAACAGCGCGTGCGCCTGGCACTTCGCTGCACCAACCAGTACGGCGACGAGAAGCTGGCCGGTGAAGCCATCGTCGCCCTGGCTTGATTTTTCAACCCACACACTCTCAGGAACAACACAATGAAAAAGCTTGAAGGTAAAGTCGCCCTGGTCACGGGTTCCGGTCGTGGGATCGGTCGTAGCGTTGCGCTGCAACTGGCCGCTTATGGCGCCAAAGTGGTGGTCAATGACCTGGACGCGGCCCCGGCCGAAGAAGTGGTAGCAGAAATTCGCAATGCCGGTGGCGAAGCGATTGCCTGTGTTGGCAGCGTGACCACCGCCGATTTCGCTGAGCGTTTCGTGCAGACCGCGGTACAGAACTACGGCGCCATCGACATCATCATCAACAACGCGGGTTACACCTGGGACAACGTCATCCAGAAAATGACCGACGAACAGTGGTACGCCATCATCGATTGCCACCTGACTGCGCCGTTCCGCATCCTGCGTGCGGCTCAGCCAATCATGAGCGCCCAGGCCAAGAAAGATGCCGCCGAAGGCCGCGAAGTGTTCCGCAAGGTCGTCAACATTTCCTCGGTTGCCGCGGGTGGCAACGCCGGTCAATCCAACTACTCCGCCGCCAAGGCCGGCATCATCGGCATGACCAAGACCCTGGCCAAGGAGTGGGGCCGCTTGAAAGTTAACGTCAACGCCGTGGCCTTCGGTTTCATTGAAACCCGACTGACCCAGCCACTGGCCGGCAACGAGAGCAAGACCGTCAACATCGAAGGCCGTGAAATCAAGGTCGGCGTCCAACAGGAACGCCTCGATAATGCCAGCACTGCCATTCCTCTGGGCCGCCCGGGTACGGCGCAAGAAGCCGCCGGTTCGGTGGTGATGCTGTGCCTACCGGAAGCCAACTACGTGACGGGGCAAGCATTGGTGTGCGGCGGCGGCTACGGCAACCTCTAAACGGCCGTTCGTCTCCCCGGGCACTCTTCCCGCCCAAGGCTGGAAGAATGCCCGGACAATGAAAAAGTGGCATCCAGGACACCTTGCCAATCACTTTCGATGACATCGACGTTCCGCCCGGCTGCCTGGCCGGCGACAGCGAGAAAGCAAGGAGTCCTTACAAAAATAAGATTGGAGGTTTCGATGTACATGACTCAAGGGCTGCAACGCCATCGACAGCAGCGCCCCAATGCCACGGCAATCCGTTTTCAAGGCCGCAGTGTGACTTTCGCTCAGTTGGCTGATCGCGTTGCCCGGCTCGCTGGCGCGCTCAAACGCCTAGGCGTGGCCAGTGGTGAGCGTGTGGCAATGCTCTCACTCAATTCCCAACGCTACATCGAGTATTACCAGGCAGTGCCATGGGCCGATGCCGTGCTCAACCCGGTGAATATCCGCTGGAGCGCGGCAGAAATCGTCTATTCCCTGAATGACTCGCAGACCTGCGTGTTAATCGTCGACGACGCCTTTCAAAAGCTGGGTACCCAGGTAGCCGTCGAGGCAAAGAGCGTTCGGTTGATGATCTACGCCGGTGACGGCGAAACACCCGAGGGCATGCTCAATTACGAAACGCTGATCGCCGAAAATGAACCGGTGGAAGACGCACACCGATGCGGCGACGCCCTGCTGGGAATTTTCTACACCGGCGGCACCACCGGTTTTCCCAAAGGCGTCATGCTCAGTCACAACAACATCGGTATCTCCGCCCTCGCCAACCAGGATCGTGTGGGCTATGGCACACATACGCGCTACCTGCACGCCATGCCGATGTTCCATCTGGCCGACCTGGCCGCGATTGTCGTGCTGTTCCTCAGCGGTGGTATGCATATCGTGCTGCCGGCCTTCAAAACGCAAGAGGTGCTCGAGCAGATCAGCCAGGAGCAAGCCACCGACACCTTCTTGGCGCCGACCATGCTGCAAATGCTCCTCGACTGGCACCAGGCAAATCCCCCCCGAACAGCACTGGACCTGAGCTCGCTTCGGGAAATCACCTACGGCGCCTCGCCCATCACCCCCGTCTTGCTCAATCGCGCCCGTCAGACCTTCCCGGCGGCCCAGTTCGCCCAAGGCTATGGCATGACCGAAATGGCGCCCGGGATCACCATGCTGGGTGCCGAATACCACTGTGAGGAACATCAGCGCAGCGGCAAGATGTATTCGGCCGGGCTGCCGATCAGTTGCGTGGAAATCCGCATCGCCGATGCCGAGGACCGTGAAGTACCCCGTGGTACAGTCGGCGAGATTCTTGTGCGCGGGCCGAACGTCATGCTCGGTTACTGGAACAAGCCGGAGGCCACCGCCGAAGCGTTACGCGGCGGCTGGATGCATACCGGTGACGGCGGCTACATGGACGCCAACGGTTTCATTTACATCTGCGATCGCTTGAAGGACATGATCGTCAGCGGCGGCGAGAACATCTTTACCGCTGAAGTCGAAAACGCCATTGTCAGCCATCCGTCCGTTGCCCAGGCGGCGGTCATTGGCATCCCTTGCGACAAGTGGGGGGAAACTGTGCACGCGGTGATCGTCCTCAAGCCGGGCGCCAGCGTGCCTGAAATCGAAGTGATCGCACACTGCCGTGCACTCATTGCTGGCTACAAGTTGCCACGTAGCATCGAGTTCCGTGAGGCGCTGCCGATGTCCAGCATTGGCAAGGTGCTAAAGAACGAACTGCGCAAACCGTTCTGGGAAAACCGTCAGAGCAACGTTAACTGAGGTTCGCGCCGGTGTTCAGCAACCGGCATCCACGGCGACAGAGGGTTAACTTGTTGGCCGCCAGGACCACGTAGACAAACAAGCAACGCATTCGCCCGGTTAATGACCGGGCTTTTTTTTGCAAGAAGAAGGCTCGGGCCCGTGTGTCAGTCCGCTATCGCGAGCAGGCCCACGCCTGCCTTTGATCGAGGATAACGTAAGGCTCGCGGGGCAACACAGAACGAAATGCAAGAGTCCGGCTGGCCGGCGATGGCGTCTTTAACGTCAGCCATCGCCAGCAAGCCGGACTCCTAATATGGGTTTGTATAGGTTGGTTTGCCTTATCGCACTTTGCGCAACAGAAAGTGCGACAGCGCCGGGATCAGCACCAGTGCCCCGACCATGTTCCAGATGAACATGAACGTCAGCAAAATCCCCATGTCTGCCTGAAATTTGATCGGCGACCAGGCCCAGGTGATCACACCCGCGGCCAGGGTAATGCCGACCAGTGCAACCACCTTGCCGGTAAAGGCCACTGCATTCTTGTAGGCCTCGGTCAACGACAAACCAGCACGTTGCTGCGCCAATTGCACGCTCAGCAGGTACAGGGCGTAATCCACACCGATCCCCACACCCAATGCGATGACGGGCAACGTGGCCACCTTCACGCCCATGCCCAGCCAGACCATCAACGCTTCACACAAGATCGAGGTCAGCATCAGCGGCACGACGGCCACCACCACCGCGCGCCAACTGCGGAAGGTAATGAAACACAGAACAATCACCGCGCCGTAAACGTACAGCAGCATGGTGTGGTTGGCCTCGCGCACCACAATATTGGTCGCAGCCTCGATCCCGGCACTGCCGGCGGCGAGCATGAACTGACGGTCACCGGTACTGTGTTCACGGGCGAAGGTTTCGGCCACCTGCACCACGCGGTTCAGCGTCTCGGCCTTGTGATCCGACAGATAGGCCACGATCGGCATCATCGAACAATCGTTGTTGAACAAATCAGGGCTGCTGACCGAGGCCTGCTGGGCGCCGTAGTTCAGCACATTCTGGTTGCGGGCGATGGTCTGCCATTTCGG
Source organism: Pseudomonas sp. P1_F1_2 (assembly GCF_056405815.1). Classification (NCBI taxonomy): domain Bacteria; kingdom Pseudomonadati; phylum Pseudomonadota; class Gammaproteobacteria; order Pseudomonadales; family Pseudomonadaceae; genus Pseudomonas; species Pseudomonas sp. P1_F1_2. The sequence goes on from NZ_JBFUBK010000011.1 coordinate 48,017, forward strand.
ATTGCCCTCGTAGGAACCGGCCGTGATTTGCTGGACCGCGTTCACCAGCGACACCGTGGTTTGTACGCCCGGTTGCTGCTGCAGCAACCAACCCAAGCGATCGGCTTCCACCAGGGTTTCGTACTTCAAGCAACCTTCAGAGGGGGTCTTGAGCATGATCGCGAACTGATCGCTGGACAGCGAGTAGTTGGCGGTGATGTAGGCATTGTCGCGGTTGTAGCGTGAGTCCGAGCGTAGTTCAGGGGCACCGGGGTCAAGGTCACCAATCTTCAGGTGACTGCTGACGACGAGACCGCCGACGGCCAGCAAACCTGCAATGCCCACGGCAACCGTTGCCCAGCGGCGCTCAGTGAAGCGGTCCAGAAAGGTCCAGACCACGCCCACCCCCTTGCCGCGCAGCTCCTGATTTTCTGCACGCAAACTGCGCACCGCGGCCTTTGTGCTGACGCCACAATAGGACAGCAGCACCGGCAGCAGCACCAGGTTGGTGAAAATCAGCACCGCGACGCCGATGCTCGCGGTGATCGCCAGGTCCTGGATCACCGGGATGTCGATCAGCATCAGCACCGCAAAACCCACGGCATCGGCGAGCAGCGCGGTCAGACCGGCGAGAAACAAGCGGCGGAAGGTATACCGCGCGGCGACGAGTTGGTGCGTGCCGCGCCCGACGTCCTGCATGATCCCGTTCATCTTCTGCGCGCCATGGGACACGCCAATGGCAAACACCAGGAACGGCACCAACATCGAGAACGGATCGAGCGCAAAACCGAACAGCGCTACAAGGCCCAACTGCCAGGCGACCGCCACCACCGAACACAGGATCACCAGTGCGGTGCTGCGCACACACCGGGTGAAGTAAAAAATAATCGCCGTGGCAATCAAGGCGGCGGCACCGAAGTACAGCATGACTTGCATCAGGCCATCCAACAGGTCGCCGACCAGTTTGGCGAAGCCGATCACCCGGATCTTGATCGGGCCTTTGCCCTCTTCCCCACTGACGCGAACATGTCCTTCAAACTCATACTTGTCGCGCAGTTTCTCTTCCAGGTTTTTCGAAAACTGGTGGTAGTCGATTCCTTCGCCTGTGACCGGGTCTTTTTCTAGCAGCGGCACGAAGATCATGCTCGACTTGAAGTTGTTACCGATCAGGCTGCCGACGATCCCCGAGCGTGCAATATTCTGGCGCAACTGCTGCACGCTTTGCGTTGAGCCGTCATAGGAATCGGGCATCACCGGGCCACCCTGGAAGCCTTCCTCGGTGACTTCGGTCCAGCGCACCGCTGGCGTCCACAGAGACTTCATCCAGGCACGGTCGACGCCAGGGGTCACGAACAATTCGTCATTGATTTCCTTCAGCGCATTGAGGTAATCCGGGTCGAAAATATCGCCACTGCTGCTTTCCACCGCGACCCGCACCGCATTGCCCAACCCGCGTAGCGACTGGCGGTTTTCCAGATAATTTTTGATGAACGGCTGACTCTGCGGAATCATCTTTTCGAAGCTGGCATTGAGCGTCAGCCGTGTGATCGCAAAGTAACTGAGCGCAACCGTCACCAGCAGACACGCCAATACCACCCACAGGCGGTTGTTGAAAATCAGCCGCTCAAGGGCGTTACCGGAGCGCGCGTCGAAGCCCTTCAGCTCACGGATGACCGGCATTGTGTCGAGTTCGTAGTGACCCATCATGGAGTTCTCTTTGTTCTACCGGACTATTCGAGGGGTATCAGGCGTAGGCCACGGGTGCCCGCGAGCACCAATGAACCGCCGCTGGCAACGTGTGCGGCGGCGACCGGTGCCAGCGAGGTGTTCGGTTGGAGGTGAAAACTGGCGCCGTCGTCGCTGCTAACCAGCACGTGACCAGCCTGACTGACCAGTACAATCCGGCCATCGGCCGTGACGCTGCTGGCGGTGACACTCAGGGGTAAGCCCAGGTCGACTTTGATCCAACTACCCCCGCTGTCGGTGCTGCGGTAGACATTGCCGCGCAAGCCGAATACCAGCACAATACCGGGTTTACCGGTGATGCCGAAGAAGCTGCCGTTGTACGGCGTCGGGGTGGAAACGAAGCGCCCCCGGACACGGTCCAGTTTCAGCACCAGGCCTTGTTCACCGGCGATGAACAGGTCATCACCGATCGGGCGTATCGCGTAGAGGTTCAGCGCCGTCGGGTTATCGGTACGGTCCAGCCACGGTGTCCAGTGAATGCCGCCGTCATCGGTGCGCAAAATCAGGTTGAAGGCACCGACGATATACCCCACCCGTTCGCTCTCGAACCAGACATCCAGAAAAGGCTTGTCGGCACCCTCTTCTATCATCCGCTGAGCGTCAGCAACCCGCGCTTGCAGGTCCGGATTGTCCGGTTGGTCGGCGAGTTGCTCCTGGTAGTAAGCGAGCAGGTTCGGGCCGACTTGCCGGCCGTCGAGTTGGCGGGTCCAGGTCTGGCCCGCGTCACTGCTGTGCAGGACCACACCGTCATGCCCGACGGCCCAACCCTGTTGCGCAGTCGGAAAATGCACCGCGACCAGGTGCGAACTGACGGGCACGTGTGCCTGCTGCCAGCCCTGGCCGTTGTCGTCGGAATAGAGAATGTGGCCGCGCTGCCCCACAGCGAACAAACGCGTACCGGCCTGCGTAATACCTGTGAGCATGCCGTGGCTGGCGAGCGCACTCGGCATGGCTTCAGTGTCCAGCACATCGACAAATTCACCGGCAAACGAAGTTCGGGGGAATGGCACCGCCAACGCTGCCGTCAGCGAAGCGAGCAGAACCCACTTGATCATTGTCATTTTCATCTCGACTCAAAAACCACCGGGACTCAACGAACAGTCCCGGAGGTGTACGCCTACTTCAGACCGGGTTAGCGAACGCCTGTGCCCGCCAGTGATTCAGGGGACCATTGGGCCTTGGACTGCGGCTGGATGTAGCTCATGCCGCCGTAAGCACCGTATAAGCCCGTCACGCTGTAAGTGCCTGCCGCGAAGTCATAGATCATGTGGTTAAGGGTGTCCGGCGCCTGCGCGTCATAGCTGTAGGTCAGATGAGCAAAGCCACCACGGTACAGTTGGCCGCGCGTGTCATATTCGTCGGACGCCAAAATGGTCCAGCTGTCTTCGTCGATGTAGAAGGTGCGCTTGCTGTAGATATGGCGTTTGCCCGGCTTCAACGTCGCCTCGACTACCCACACACGATGCTGTTCCCAGCGCACTAAATCAGGGTTCAGGTGCTTGGCCGTGACGATGTCAGCAGGGTTCTTGTGGTAGTTCAGCTTGTAGGTGTTGTACGGCACGAGCATTTCTTTCTTGCCGACCAGCTTGAAGTCGAACCGGTCCATCGCGCCGTTGAACAGGAAGGTGTCGTCGTAAGTCATGACACCCGAGGTGCCCGGGTTCGGCGTGTCATAGGCCAGATCCGGCGCCAACTTGACGCGACGTTGCCCCGGCAGGTACTGCCAGGCCCGGCGTGGCTGTTTCAGCGAGTTGACCGCATCGAGCACCAGGATGGCTTCACCGACACGTCGCGCCGGCCCCGTATAGGTCAGTTTGAGTTTGTAGTAAGTCTCATCCGGAGCCACCGGGCCCGCCGGGCGCTTGGGATCGTAGACCGGACATTCGATGCCGGCGACACCCGAAGAGGCCAGCGAGGAGGAACCGGTCGCATCATTGACCCACGTATCATACTTGTTGGTCATGGCCGCCCCTTGATACCGCAAGAGGTGGTTCCACATCGCTTCATTGCCAGTGCCGGGAATAGGGAACGGCACGCCCGGCAGGGCATTTTCCAGCGCCAGGCCGTCGTCGCCGGTCTTCGCCGCCAACGCGTTTGCAGCCGTGTTCTCCAGCACCTTCTGTGGCAAGGCCACCGTGCGGTGAGTCGGGTAAACGTCTACCCGAAAGCTTGGATAACGCTTGAGCAGTTCCTGGGTCGTCGCGGTCAGCTTGTCCGCGTACTCGGCGGCATTTTTGCCGCTGACCACCACGCGTGGTTTTTCGCTTTCGAACGGGTCTGGGCGGAACGTATCACCAGCCTTGAATCCCGCAGGAATAGAGGTGAGGCCACCGGTGTACGCCGGGATGTTGCCATCGGCGCTAGCGGATTTATCGGCGCCAACCGCCGTCAGGCTAGTGCCGAGTTTGGCAGCCTGGTCTGGGGTTACCGCTGCATGGGCAGCACCGGCGATGACCAGCGCCAACGTAGCCGTCAGTAGATTTTTAGCAAACTTCATGGGTTGTCTCCTGTTATCAGGCAACACTGCGATCAGAATGTGGTTTTGAACGTCGCCGTGACCATGCCGCGGTCACTGATCTGGGCACTTGAGCCCGCAAACGTGGTGGGTTGACCGACGACACAGCTGTAACTCCCGTTGACGCCCGGCGTTGCACCGTCGCCTGGCCTGCCTACGCTGCCGGGGGATTTACACATATCGAAATCGCCAAAATTGGCCACATACTTCAAGTCGAAACGGTACTCATCGTGCACGTCCATGCCGACGCCAACCGAGTAGCTGCCGGTGCCCGTGTTGCCGCCCATCTGTACCGAAGAATCACCGCTGAGACCGACGGTATAAGAGACCGGCATATACATGTTGATGCCGGGGAATACCTGGTACCAGGTCGGGTTGAAGTTCATGCCCAGGACGTAGTTATCCTTGGAGACCTTGTCGATACCGTGGTACCAGTCCTCGCCTTTGAACAATTGCTCGTTATCCGTGACGGACAGCCAGCGGCTGTAGGCAAGTTCGACCAGCAACGAAGAGCTGTCCCACACCGGCGTGTTGCCGAAGGTTGCCAAGCCGTTGAGCACGGCATGCACGGTATTACCGCGAGCGACGGCGTTTTCGCCATTAAAGCTGGAGATGAAGCCGGGTGTACCCGCAGCGGCCGCAGCCGGGCTGACGGTCGCGGCAACACTGGACAGCGGCATGTTGTGGCGGTAGTTCACATCCAGCCCGACGCTGACCCCCTCGATGTTTTTCGACAGGCTGATACCGTAGATATCAATGTCATCGGCATAAAACTGGTTGTAGCTGCCCACCACACCCGAGATCAGCTGCGCGGGACCGACAGCGGTCGGGTGCAACACCACGTTCGGCAGGATGTCGGACGTTTTGCGGTAGTAGAAACCCAAGGTACCGTCCAGCCACGCAGGACTCCACTTGGCCATCAGCCCGAAATCGCCCGTCTTGTCCGGTGTATAGGTATGACCGTTCTGGAGTCGCAGGAACTGATTGGCGCCTAGCGGCCCAGCCTCACCGAACAGCGGATTGGCTGCCCCGATGATCGACAGGTTGTGCCCGCCACTCTGGATGCCATCGTTAAAGCCCAGATACGTACCGGACTCGGGGATACGCGCGGCGTTCCAGTCCAGAAAATACTGCGCCCCGATCGACCACTGCGGATTGATCGTAAAGTTGGTGGACAACTGGGTACGCGGGATGAACAGTTCTTTCGCTTCGGTACCAGGTACGGCCAGTGCCTTGCTGATATCAAGCCCGGACTGGCCATAGCTGACACCGTGAGTGAAGGACAAGACGCTTTCACCCCAGTACTGAGTGGTTTTACCCAGTCGGCCACTGAGCAGCGACTCATCACCGATTTCCGTATTGCCAAATACGAAGGCATCGAGAATTTCGGAAGAAGGACCGTTGTTGTAACGCTCGGCATAACCGCTCAAGTGACGGGAGTCCGGCTTGCCATCGTTGAGCTGGTTGGTCGATGGATTGAAGCTGCCGACATCGTCATAGGCGTGGTCGTACCAGCTGTTGGCACTGACCCTGAACCCTGCCGTTTTCTTGAAGGCCACATCCAGTTCGGAGAGTACGTCCACACGCTGGGCAACAGGACTGCCGGACGAGAAGTTGCGATCACCGTCGTTGTTGTTCCAGGCGTTGGCCAGCTTGGAATCGGCACTTTGCACGCGCTGCGCGTAGTTAAGCTTGACCGTGTTGTCAAAACGGACCGAAACATCCTGGCTGCCCGTATCGATCTCGAAAGCCTGTACGGGGGCTATCCCCAGCCCCGTCAGAATTGCCGAAGCAAGAAGACCTCGATGGATGCTGGCATGACAGATCTTATTATTTTTATTCATCTAACTTGCTCACCTTCTCTGTGGTTTACGAAAAGTTGTTCATCGAATCCGTGACACGCAAGGATCGCTCCCTGGGTGCACTAAAGGGCCTTAACGTAGACCTCAGGCTATTGCGTCATGCGCAGGCAGCCACCCCCGTTGGAGGGGGGGAAAAAGGGGGGGAATGAAAAATAGGAAGCATGTGAAGTGCCCGCGTTACGGCGCAGCAAAACGCAAGCGCAAGGGCTGGCAAATCGCAATTGACCTGACCTGGAATAAAAAAGGCCGGCATTGCTGCCGGCCTATGTTTTATTGCCATTGCCATCGGAAACCAAACCTGAGACCTGTCGACGCTAACCGTCCTGGCGGGACTAGTCGATATTCTGATCACGCCATTTAGCAATCGCTTCTATCCGACCAGCCACACCCAGCTTGGCGAACAGATTCTTGACGTGCCATTTCACCGTTTCCGGCGACACGCCAAGGGTGCGGGCAATCTTCTTGTTGGTCATCGCTTGTGCCATCAACTGCACGACCTCGGTCTCTCGCTCACTCAGCGATGCCATTGGCAAAACCACCTTACGCTCGGCGTTCTCTGCCTGCGTAGCGGCCGCAATCAGCCGTTGTGCATAGAAGGCGAGCACCGGGTCGAGCGCCTTGGCTTGCAGCAGGTCGTTCAGCATGCTCGGCAACGGCGGCGCCACATCGAGCAGGCTGCGAACCAGGCCCAACCGGTGCCCCTGACGCAGGACCTCGATCAGGTGCTGATGGGCCTGCCCATCGTTTCCCTGGCCTTTCTCGGCCATACAGAGTTGCAGTCGCACAATGGTCGCTAGTTGCCAATGTGTTGCCATTTCGCACAGTTCGATCAGCGGTGCGATGTGCTGAATCGCCTGGCTGAATTCTCGCTGATAGAAACTCAACTCGACTGTGGCCCGCATGGCCAACAACTGGATCATCAATGGGGTGCCGCGCAGGATACCGGCCTGTTTGTCGGCCAGCCCCTGGAGTTGCGCCAACAGCACTTCGGCCTGTGAGGTCTGGTATTTTTCGAGGTGCCAACGCATCCGCACGTACAGTGCCGTGGCCAGCAGACGCTCCAGGTCGTAGCGTTGCGCATACTCTTTGAGACGGCCCAGATAGACCAGCGCCTGGGTTTGCTCGCCCTTGAGCCAGTAAGCCCGGCTCAGCGCCAGCAGACTGTGAAGCACGATATTGGGCAGGGAGATCCGCTCCAGCACGTCGAGGCGCGGTTCCAGCAATTGGCAGACCTCGGCCAGGTTGTTCTGTTCGTACAACAGGCTGGCCAAGAAAGCCGCGGCCGCATGACCAGCGACCGCCGCACTGCTGCCGTGCGGTTTGACCTCTTCCAGGGTGTTGCGAAAGATATTTTCCGCCTCACTGATACGTCCTTCGTGCACCAGGCTCACGCCATAGATACAACGGCCGATCAGGGTCCTGCGCGGCGATGTGTTCGGGCGGTCGCTTTGCTGGATGATCGCTCGCACTCGCTCGTGATCGCCGCTGAACAGAGACAGCCATGCGAGAATGGAGGCGCGCCCGGTCAGGATCAAATCGTCGGCATCGTCAGGAATCGCTTCCAGTTCCGGAGCAAGGGACCAGGCCGCCTCGGTCAGGTCGCGCTGCATGGCCAGCGTGCCACGGGTGACCAGCAGGCCCTGGCGTTGCTGGGTATTGAGCCGATCCTGATGCGCCTCCAGGTGATCGAGTATCGCCTGTCCTTCTGCGAAGTTATGCGCATGGAGCTGCAATTGGGCCATCACCAATTGCAGGCTGTAGCGCTCACGCATTTGTTCCATAGGCAACTTGCGCAGCAGGTTGGGCAGCTGGCTCAGGGAGCCACGCGCCATCAATTCGTGCGCACACGCTTCGACAATCTCGGCGGCAATCTGGAAATCGCCGGCCATGACCGCATGACGAACCGCCTCGTCGATATGACCTTGTTCAAAGAGCCAGTCCCGAGCGACCGCATGCAGTTTTTTCTGCTCTTCTTCGGGCTCACGGCTCAGATGTTCACGCAGTACCTCGCGCAATAGCGGATGGAGGCGGTACCAGGTTTCCCGGTCGTGGCTTTTAATCTGAGTGATAAACAGGTTATCGCTGTCCAGTCGGGTCAACTGGCTCATCATCCCGGCAATCGCATGCGGCTTGCCGACGAGCCGGGCACACAACGGTGCCGTGAAGCGATTACAGATTGAAGAGTGAGTCAGCAATTGCCGGTCGGCGAGTGGCAAATGGACCAGCACCTCCTGCTCAAAATACTGCGCAAAAGCACCCGCACCACGAACCTGCATGCGACTGAAACTGCTGCCCTGCTTGGATTTCAAGTCAATCGCAAACAGTTGCAACCCAGCCACCCAGCCATCGGTCAAGTCGTGCAAGACCTCGGCATCGTGGGTACTTATTTCGCCAAACTGGCGCAGGTAGCGCTCTGACTCTTCGACGTTAAAACGCAAGTCCCGCAAGTCATACTCGGTCAGATGACCTTGCGTGCGCAGGCGGGCAAGCGGAAGTGTGGCGGGTAAAACGCTGCGCGTGCCGAGCACCAGATGCAGGTTCGGCGGTGCATAGTCGAGCAGCCAGCCCAGCACCTTGAAGATGTCGGGGTCATTCAGGTGATGCACGTCATCGATCATCACCACCAAGTCGGTGCCGTGCTCCGCGATGGCCTGGAGCAAGACGATGATCCAGTGCTCGAGCGCCAGCTCGCCGCCACCCTCTGCGAGCAGCAGTGCGGCCTCCCGAGCAAGTGTGGCATCGACTTCGGCAACACTGGCCAACAAGCAATTGGCCAGCCGTGCGGGCTCGTTGTCCTCGCCCGTCAGCGACAACCAGGCCACGTCGAAATCGATCGCGATCAGTTCTCGTCGCCAGGCCAGCATGGTGCTGGTCTTGCCACTCCCGGCCGGCCCCTGAATGGCTACGCAGCGTTGTCGGCGCGCCTCCATCAAGCGGCTCATCAGCGATGCGCGGGGCATCAGTTGACGGGCGCCGCGAGGCGGAATGACCTTCGTATCCGGGATGAGTTGCAGAGCCCGGTCGGCTGACAGGTGGAGCTTGGGGCCTGAGGGCGGAATGGGCATCAACTGAATTCCAGAAACAATCTTCTTCAAGTACAGGCCGGCAGTTTAATACAGCGGGGACAACCGGTTGAATCGCTATGCCCAGCCGCGTGAATGCGTGCGCCCAACGAGACGCACGCGAGCGGCGTCAGGCCCGGCCGTACAACGTGACGACGCAGGCGCCGCCCAGACCGAGGTTGTGCTGCAGGGCGAGATTCACGCCTTCGACCTGACGTTTGTCGGCGGTGCCTCGCAACTGATGGGTCAGCTCGTAGCACTGAGCCAAGCCCGTGGCACCCAGCGGGTGGCCCTTGGAGAGCAGGCCGCCGGACGGGTTGGTCACCACACGACCGCCGTAAGTGTTGTCGCCGTCGAGGACGAACTTCTCAGCGCCACCGACCGGGCACAGCCCCAGGGATTCATAGGTCAGCAGTTCATTTTGGGCAAAGCAGTCATGCATCTCGGCGACTAGGATATCCTGCGGACCGACGCCCGCCTTCTCGTACACCTCGCGAGCGGCACGCTGAGTCATGTCGAAACCGACCGTCTGAATCATCGACGCCGGCTCGAAGGAAACCCCACGGTCTGTGGTCATCGACTGTGCCAAAATCACCACATCGGTGCGCAGGCCATGCTTCTTGGCGAACGCTTCGCTGCAAATGATCGCGGCAGCCGCCCCACACGTCGGCGGACACGCCATCAGGCGCGTCATCACGCCAGGCCAGAGCACCAGATCGTTCATCACGTCCTCGGTGGTGACGATTTTGCGGAACAGGGCCAGTGGGTTATTGGCCGCATGCCGGCTGGCCTTGGCGCGGATCGCGGCGAAGGTACTGAGTTCCGTGCCGTAGCGTTGCATGTGCTCCCGCCCGGCGCCGCCGAACTGACGCAGCGTCATCGGCACCCCGATGGCACCGGCGTCGGCAGTCAGTTGATCCGACACATCCAGGTGCTTGCCCATGCAGGCCGGCCGATCGGTAAACACCGCCCCCAGGGCACCGGGTTGCATCTGCTCGAAACCCAGCGCCAAGGCGCATTCGACCGCCCCGCTTTCAACGGCCTGACGGGCCAGGTACAGGGCCGTAGAACCGGTAGAGCAGTTGTTGTTGACGTTGACCACAGGAACGCCGCTCATGCCCACTTCGTAGAGCGCCGACTGGCCGCAGGTGGAGTCGCCATAGACGTAACCGACATAGGCCTGCTGAACCAGGTCGTAATCCAGGCCGGCGTCTTGCAACGCCTGGCGAGTCGCGTGCGCGCCCATCTCGATATAAGACCCACTGGCACCAGGCTTCAGGAACGGGATCATCCCAACCCCGGCTACATACGGTTTCTGTGACATCACGTTCTCCCCAAGAAATTAAGCCCGTTTCGGCTACGCGCTTGTGCTGCCCGATAGCCAGAACAAACCGAAGTGTCATCCTTGCCAAGCTTCTACCGGCTGTACCCGCTCCCTACGGGGGGTTTAGGGGTGGCCCCCCCACCCTTTCCTGCATCCGCGCCTGAGCGATGAGTAAATTTATCATTGCATAAACAGGCCGTAATCAGCCTAGAATCCTGCAAACCAAAACAACACCATCGCTCTGACAGATCGGAAGGGGTCATTCGGATGAATGCGCTAACGCATGATTGATGACCCAAGGAAGGCGCCTTCCCCTTTACGCGGGATCGTCCCCCCGGTAACTCCTCAGATCCGCAGCAGACTGGATTAACCATGCCTCCGACTTCCCCGCCGATCACCACCCGCTTTTCGCCGCCACGCATCAGTAGCCACGCGGTGTTACGGGAAATATTGCTGGTGCGCCTGCAAGCTGCCCGCGATTGCCGCCTGACCCTGATCAATGGCAGCGCGGGCTTTGGCAAGACCACACTGATGGCGCAATGGCGTCAAAGCCTGATCAAGGACGGCAACAGCGTTGTCTGGTTGTCGCTGGGCCAGGAGGATGGCGCGCTTGAGTCTTTCTGTGCCAACCTCATTTGCACCCTCCAGCACGCTGGCGTGCCCCTTGAGAATGACTTGTTGCTGCTGATTGAGCGAGAGTCGCTGGACGGCTTGCTGGCCTTGGCTTCGGTAATGATCAACACCTTGGCGCGGGTCAGCACTTCACTGTATTTAATGATTGATGACTTCCATTTCGCCGCCGATCAACGCATTTCACGACTGGTTCAGATACTGGTGGATGGCGCCCCGGCCCAGCTTCACATCGTGCTCGCCTCGCGCCAAAGCACCCCTCTGAAACTCGGCAGGCTACGTGCGATGGCCGAGCTCTGTGAAATCAACGCGACCGACCTGGGTTTCAATTTCAGCGAGTCCCTGGCCTTCCTCAAGACCTATCTGGACGAGGCCATTGACATGGAGCTGGCGCACTCCATTCACGACAGCACCGACGGCTGGCCGATCGGCCTCCAATTGATGTCCATCTCACTGAAGACCAATCCCCGAAAAAACGCGAAGATCCATCAACTGCTGCCGGGCAATACCGATCTGAGGGACTATCTGACCGAAGACGTGGTGGACGGTTTGCCGACCGAGATCATCAGGTTTCTGGAGCAGATATCGATACTACGACGCTTCAATGCGCGGGTCGCTGCGCATGTCAGCCAGACGCCGACAGCGGCCGAGCTGATAGCCAGCATCGAGGCCCACAACCTGTTTATCCTGCCGGTGGACATGGAGAGCGAACAGCAGTGGTATCGGTTGCATCCCCTCTTCGCAGAATTCCTGCAACAACGCTTGATCGCATCGAACACCGACTTGCCCCCACTGCACCTGCGCGCCGCGCAGTGGTTCGAACAGGCGGGGCTGGTGAACGAAGCGACGCGCCATGCCGTGCTCAGTGAAAACCTCGAGGAGCTGGTAAGGCTGCTGGAACGAAAACAGCCGTCGTACCATAGCTTCAGTCATCTGGGCCAGTTCATGCGCTGGCTCGATTGTGTTCCGCTGGAACAGCTGACGCAGCATCCCAAAGTACTCTTGCAAGGCGCCTGGGGCTGCGTGCTGACGATGCTCACCAGCAAGGCGGAAAACTGGATCGAAGTCCTCGAAAAAAGCCCACAGGCCCGTGACACCTGGGGTTCGCACATCGATCTGGTCAGGGCGGCGATCGCGCTGCAACAGGACGACCTCGCACGCTGCAACGAGCTTGTTCAGGGCTTGCAAGATCGCGCCTTTGCGCACCCGTTCAATGAGCGCATGCGCGTTTGCCTGTACATTAACTGCCTGGTCTACCTCGGGCAGCCGCAACAGGCCTGGGAGTTTCTTAACGGTCCTGAATGCGCAGCGCTTCGCACCAGCCATGACGAGCTGGCACTGATGATTATCGCCACCATCGCCCATGGCGTTTTGCTTTGCGGGGGGGTGCTCCAAGCCTCTCGGCAACTCATTGATGTCCTGCTCCAGGCGGAGAACATCCACGGCCGCCGCTCGGTCAGCGCATGCACCTGCGCGGTCGCGGTCGCCGAAGCCCATTACGAAATGGACCGCATCGACGATGCGCGCGACGTCTTGAGCAATCGGCTCGATCTTCTGCGATTTGCCCCACCCTTGGTGACCATCACTGCGATGCTCTGCGTCGCACGCCTCAACTGCCTGCGGGAATCGCCTGCCAGTGCGCTGACTTACCTGACCAAAATGGAAAGGGAATTGCGCGCTCGAGGCTTCGATCGCGCACTCGCCCATAACATGGCTGAACAGGTACGCATTCTTCTGGCTAATGGCGATTGGCGGCAGTGCGAAACCCAAAGAGCGGGCCTCGACGCACTGACCCATCGCCACTCAAGCGATACGCCAGTCGCGCATGAAATCGCCGCACTGGCGGCGCTGTCACGCGCGCGTATTTGCCTGGCGAGGCAAGAACCGGATCGCGCCATCGCCGCCCTGGAGATCATGGATCAGTTCGCCACGCGCTACAGCCGAGGCAAACGCAGAATCCAGTCGCGCTTGCTGCGTGCCATTGCGCTGAATGACCAGGGCCACCTGGCGGAATCCAGCGCGTTATTGCGTGAAGTCGTCGGAGAAAGTTATCGCTTCGGCCTGGTCCGTACGCTGCTGGATGAAGGTGCCTCGCTGCTGGCCCTGCTGGTTGATCTGGACTTGCAGGACGATCCGGTGCTGGACAGCTACCGCAGTCGATTGGCCTCCGTGCCATTGAACTGCGCGAGTACGGGCGCAACATCGGCCCGCGCACTGAAGAATTCGGCGATCGGCGAGTCTTCGTTGTTTACCAAACGGGAGTTGGAAATCATTGCCCTGCTTGAACAGTCGATGCCCAACAAGCGCATCGCCCAAACCCTGAACCTCAGTCAGGAAACCATCAAGTGGAACTTCAAGAATATCTACACCAAGCTGGGTGTTTCGTCCCGCTACGAGGCCCTCACCGTGTTGCGGCACCGCGCTGAGCAATAAGACGTTTGACATACCCCCCCCCGCTGACAAGCGGGGACTGCTGAACCTCATGGATCACCCTAACCGGACGATTCATCCGTCGAAACGGTTCAACGTGCTGTAGTGATCAAACGGTATGTAGCGTGATCTGCGGTCGCGCATGACCTTGACCATCGCCACCTCCGGGTCGCGGGCAAAGAACAGGCGCCCGCCGTCGGCGACCAGGTGATCGAGCAGATGCTCCTTCTCGTCGATCACACGTTCAGCGCTGCGATCCAGGCCGCTGGTCACTTTAAGATCCAGCCAATGCGTCCCCGGAATCAGGTCGCCGCAAAAAACCACCGGCCCGCCTGGCAACTGGATTTCTGGCAACAACTGGCCCGGGGTAAAACCATCACTCGTGTGAAAACTCCAGCCCTTGCCGAGCCATTCACATCGGTTGGCATTCACCAGGATCAATCGCCCACTGCTCTCAAGACCATGCACCAGGGGTGACACGAACAACTCCCGATCCCGCGGGTGCGGGTGACGTGCGCGATGCCAATGGCTTTCACCACACACATAGCGCGCTCGCGGGAACAACAGACGAGGCATCTCGCCGTCCTTGATCAGCTCGCTGATTTCGCGGCACAGACGCGCTTGTACATGGGTCATGACCACCGCGTCTATGTCGTTTTCGCTCAGACCTCGCTGCGCCAGACATTCCAACAAACCCGGCATTCGCGGCTGACAACGACAGGTGCGTGGTGGGGGCACCAGCAAACTATCGGCACCCGCCATGACCAGGACGTTTTTGCCTGGCTCTTGTACCAAGAGCACGCGCGCACCCAGCTCTACCGTGTTGTTGTGGTCGGGCTTCATCCAGTCGGCCCATTGCACGCGCGGCGTATGCCCGAACACGATGCCGCCATCGAGCCTGCGTCCTAGGCCCGTCAACGTGGAAATGCTACGGCTCAACGTCTTCCCCTTGTGTGGTGCACCGATCGCCCGTAACGAATGGTTTTCCTGATAAAAGGGCCCGAAGGCCCAATGGGGAAAATCAATACGAACATCGCGGTTGTTGCTTACTAGACCTGCAGCAGCCGGCTATAGGTCATGAGGTGGTGGTCGTCATTGCCGAACTGATGGCTAAGCATCAGCAGGTGCTTGGCGTGATGCGATAGCACATATTCCCAGGTTAGCCCGATGCCGCCGTGCAGCTGAATGCCTTGCTCAGCGATAAATCGCCCGGCACGCACGATCAGCACCTTGGCCGCGGCCAATGTGCGGCTGCGCTCATCGCTGTCCGGCGCATCGGCTGCGCAAGCGGCGAGAATGGCCATGGAGGTGGCCTGATCCAGTTCGATGCGCATGTCCACCATTCGGTGTTGCAGCGCCTGGAAACGGCCGATCGCCTGGCCGAACTGCTGGCGGGTCTTGAGGTATTCCAGGGTCAGGTCGCACACCGCTTCCATGCTCCCCACCGCTTCGGCACATTGTGCCGCAATGGCGCGGCCTTGCTGGTAGCGCAGCGCCGCCAGGGCCTGGGCAGGTTCACCGAGCATACTGGCGCTACTGACGAAAACATCTTCCAGGTAGAGCTCGCACGCCTTGGTGCCACCCATGGTCGGATAGTCGCGGCGCTTGACGCCCGGTGCCCGTGGATCGAGCAAAAACAGACTGATGCCGGTTTCATCGCGATCGCTGCCGGCAGTACGCGCAGAAACCAGGATCAACCCCGCACTGTGCCCGGCAACCACCACGGATTTACGTCCGTTGAGCATCCAGCCGCCGTCGACGGCTTTGGCAGTGGTGCGCACGTCGTGCAATTGGTAATGGCTGGTCGGCTCGTCGACGGCCACAGCCATTTGCAAATGCCCACCGGCAACAGCGGGCAGCAATTCGTTACATTGTTCGTCACTGCCAAGTTGCGTCAACAAGCCACCGGCAAAAATCACCGATTGCAAGTAGGGTTCAAGGCACAGGCCACGCCCCAACTCGGTCATGATCAGTAGGATCTCTACGCCGCCACCATCAAAGCCACCGAAGGCCTCGGCAAATGGCACCGCGGTCAGCCCCAGTTCGCTCAGTTGCTGCCAGAAGGCAACGCTGTAGCCCAACTCGCTCTCGGCGAACTTTTCACGCGCTTCGAACGCATAATTGTCACGCACCAGACGGGCTGCGGTGTCCTGCAGCATTTGCTGCTCATCGGAAAGTTTGAAGTCCATTCGATATACCCCTTACAGCTCTAGAATCATCTTGGCGATGATGTTTTTCTGGATTTCATTGGAACCGCCATAGACCGAAGTCTTTCGCATATCGAGGTACTGACTGGCTGGTGAAGCGCTGTAGTCTCGGTACAGGTCCGGCTGTTGGGCATAACCCAGCTCATCTTCAAGAAAGGGCAAGGCATACGGCCCCAGCACCTTACTCATCAGGTAGGTGATGGCCTGGCGGATTTCACTGCCCTTGATCTTCAGGAACGAACTTTCAGTGCCCGGCACCCCGCCGTCCTGGGCTGCGGCGACAATGCGCAGGTTGCTCATTTCGATCGCCATCAGCTGAATCTCCAACTCGACGATTTGCATGCGCAACTGGATATCATCGATCAACGGTTGGCCGTCTCGCTGCTCCTGACTGGCGATATGCTTGAGGCGGCCCAGCATCTGCTTAGCCTGACCGATGCCGGCAATGCTGGTGCGCTCGTGGGTGAGCAGGTACTTGGCGCACGTCCAGCCCTTGTTCTCCTCGCCGACCAAGTTTTCGACCGGTACGCGCACGTTGTCGAAGAACACTTCGTTGACTTCGTGTTCACCGTCGAGGGTGATGATCGGGCGCACGGTGATGCCGGGGGTTTTCATGTCGATCAATAGGAAGCTGATGCCGCGCTGTTGTTGCGCCTCGGGGTCGGTGCGGACCAGGCAGAAGATCCAATCGGCGTAGTGCGCCAAGGTCGTCCAGGTTTTCTGGCCATTGACCACATAGTGGTCGCCCTCGCGTACGGCGCGCGTTTTTACTGCGGCCAGGTCAGAACCGGCGCCGGGCTCGGAATAACCCTGGCACCACCAGTCTTCAGTGGTGAGAATGCGGGGCAAGAAACGCGCCTGCTGTTCAGGCGTACCAAACTTGATGATCACCGGGGCCACCATGTTCACGCCAAACGGCATGACCCATGGCGCGCCAAAAGCAGCACACTCTTCGTCGAAAATGTGTTTCTCCACCGCACCCCAACCGGTGCCTCCGAACTCCGCGGGCCAACTTGCTGCCAGCCATCCCCGCTCGTTGAGCAGGCGCATCCAGGTGACCTGATCTTCTTTATTGAAACGCTTGCCATGGCGACCGCGTGCGGCGATGTCGGCCGGCAGTTTTTCACGCAAAAACTGGCGGACTTCCTCACGGAAGGCTTGTTCGGCAGGGGTGAATTGGATGTCCACTGATGTACTCCTCACATTCGGCTGAAAGTGGGCAAGGACAGTTCGACTAACCCACTGCTAGCCACGGTAGAAGATTGATCAGAGTGACCTCCCCCCCCATGGAAGGGGGGGCTGCTCAAACAATAGCGCCGACGTTGCGCAGTTCGTCGATCTGCCCAACGTCCAGCCCCAACTGCTCAAGGATCTGCAGGGTGTGCTCGCCGTTTTTCACAACCCCGCCCGCCTCCACGGGAGTACGGCTCATGCGCGGTGCCGGCGCCGGGTGCATCACACCGTTGGTTTCCATGAACAGGCCGCGAGCGCGGTTGTGCGGATGGGTAATGGCTTCGCTGAAATCCAGCACGGGGGCAAAGCAGGCATCGGTGCCTTCCAGTAAGCGGGTCCAGGCATCGCGGGTACGGCTCAGGAACAACGTCTTCAGCTTCTGGCGCAGCAGCGGCCAATCCCGCTTGTGCCATTGCTGCTCGAAGTCCGGATCGTCGATGCCACACAACTCCAGCAGCAGTTGATAGAACTGCGGTTCGATAGCGCCAATGGACACGAACTTGCCGTCGGCGCAGGTGTAGCAACCATAAAACGGTGCCGCGCCATCGAGCATATTGTTCTGGCGCTGGTCGTCCCACTGGCCCTGATGGCGCCAGTCGTAATACATGCTGCCAAGCAACGTGGCGCCGTCGCAGATGGCGGCATCCACCACCTGCCCCAGGCCCGACTTCTGCGCCTCGAACAGCCCCGCCAGAATGCCGGTCACCAGAAACATCGCGCCACCGCCCATGTCACCCACTAGGTGCAGCGGTGGGGTCGGTGGCCGGTCGGCATGGCCCATGGCATTCAGCACACCCGACAGCGCGATGTAATTGATGTCATGCCCCGCCGCGTGGGCCAACGGCCCGCTCTGGCCCCAACCGGTCATGCGCCCATAAATCAATTTGCGATTGCGCTCAAGACAGATTTCCGGCCCCAGGCCAAGGCGTTCCATGACACCCGGCCGGAAACCTTCGATCAGCACGTCGGCACCGTCGATGAGTTTCAACAGCACGTCAGTGGCGCCAGGCTTGCGTGGGTCGATCGCAATGCTGCGACGCCCGCGCCCTAGAAGACTGCCATCAGCATTGAGAAATCCGGACACCTGACGGTCAACGCGAATGACCTCGGCGCCCATGTCTGCCAGCATCATGGCGGCAAACGGCGCGGGGCCGATCGCATTCATTTCAACTACTTTCACACCAGCCAAAGGTCCGGGCATTTCAGGGGTCTCTTTTTTGTCAGGAAGGTTGATCTCCGCGGCTCAAGACACTAGAGCCTTGGCGTCACGGCGAACCCACACCCGATGGGGGGGGTATTTACCCCCCCAAAAAAAACGGTCTTCACGCAATCCAAGGAAACTGTAGGAGCCGGCTTGCCGGCGATGGACTCAAGTGCACCGGTTTTATCCAGCTAGCACGCGTTTTCGTTAACGACCATCGCTGGCAAGCCAGCYCCTACAAGAGACCGCGTCCGAGTCGAAAATGAAGTGACCTCTAACCAGTGCAAGCCAAAAACTGCCCACGCAATTACGCGTCAGACCGATCTCTCCCCCAACCACTGATCGAGCTTGGGCCACATTCGCTTGACCGCTGCCGGCCCGGCCACGAGGCTGACATGGCCACCCGGCAGCATTACCTCTTCCTTGTCCCGCGAGCTCACACCTGCCACCAAAGGCTGTGCGCACTCCGGTGGTACCAGAGAGTCATATTGTGCGATGACGTGCAGCAGCGAGACCCGGATGTTCTTCAACTCGACCGCTTGCCCACCAATCCGCAAGCGCCCTTCATACAGCGCATTTCTCTGCCCCAATTCCCGATGAATCTGACGGAAATACTCGCCGGGAAGTGGCAAGGTCTCGTCACTGAATCGCGCCATCATTCGGTAGCACCGGACGTAGTCGTCGTTCCACATGTTGTCCCAGAGCCGGGCACGACCGGCGATACGGCCGGCGGGACGATGCAGTTCAATGGCCTTCACGATGGTCTGCGACGGTACCAGGCCCGTTGCATCGATCAAGCGCTCGGCGTTGAAGTGACGTTGCTTGGCCAATGGCATTTTTGTCCAGTCAATGGGCGTGGTGAAACACACCAGATTCTTCAGCGGGCCCTTGGGATGCAGGGCTGCATAAAGCGTCGAAAGGACACCTCCCATGCAGTAGCCGACCAGCGTCACGTCGTCCACGCCGCAATCCTGCTGCACCCGCCGGATGCAATCAGGAATGAAGTCGAGCACGTAGTGCTCCAGCTTAAGGTGGGACTCTTCCGGGCTCGGCGCATTCCAGTCCATGACATACACATCGTAACCGCGTACCAGGAGAAACTCGATCATGCTCTGGCCCTTGGTCAAATCGAAGATGGCCGCCTTGCTGGTCGTCGCCATGACGAACAACAAGGGGACCCGGTAGATCTCGTCGCTGGTTGCATGATAGTGGTACAGGCGCAAGGTGCCACGACGATGCAGCAGCGTCTTGGGCGACAAGCCAACTGCTGGCGGCGGCGTGCCGAGATACTCCAGGTACTTGAGGCCACGCTGGACCATCATGCTCGCCTCCGAACGCAATCTGTCGGCCAGCGACATTCCGATGTCCCTGTTGTCATGAGGCCGAGTCATCACCACCTCCGACCTTTTTCTTACGTTTGGATGCCAGATTCAGCGGCGCCGGGAGTACCTCAACCAGTGGGCGTCGTGTGCGCGGGGGGCGCGGCGCAATGGTTACATGGGCGGGCGTGGCAACCAATTGGTCGAGCTTGTCCTCGACACGCTGCAAGCAAGCGGCAAGCACATTGATTTCAGACCGACTGGGCAGGTCCATACGCCTGAACAACAGTTCCAGCGAAGTCTGCGTCAGGTGCTGCAATCCGAGCGTGATCTTGGAGTACTGGTCGATCACAAGGCCCACTTCCTTCGAATCAATATTGCGCGCGGCCAGGGCATTTATGCGGTTTTCGAACCGGGTGATAGCATCGCGATACAGTTTGAACGGATCAGGTAATGCCATGACAAGTTCCTCGATCAAGGATTCACAGTGCAGTTTTTCTCGCTCGGGTAGGTTTGGCGTGCGGCCAGCCGGTCAAGGCCGGAAATGGCTTTGCGCCGCATCATTACGGTGGGCAACAACCAGGGCCTGATCAACAGGCGGCAGACACTGACAGCCTTTGGCGACAGCAACCGCAACAGGGCAATCCCCCAACGCTCGGTGACAACCCAGGTGGTCAGGGTCGAGGTGGCCACTTCATCCGCGGTGGTGCGCAGGCGCGAAGGCTTGCGTCGTCCTCGGTCGGCAATCTCGATTGTCCTATTCGCCGCCGGCTGTTGGGCGAAAACGTTGGTTAATGCATCGCCGATACGGTGCAGCGCGTCGCGACTCGCGCAATTGACCGAATCAAAGTTGAGAAACCCATGGAACTGACCCCGGTAGTGCAACAGCTGTACCGGCACGTCGGCTGCGCGCAGGCGGGCGGCATAGTCCAGGCCATCATCGCGAATCGGATCAAAACCGGCACTGACAAGGACTGCCGGCGCCAGACCACGCATGTCCGGGTTGCGGCGTGGCGAATACCAAGGGTCGAAAAGATCCAGCGTGGCGAACGAAGGGGCCAGGGTCCGCTCGATCCATTGCATAGCATGATCGGTCAGCATGGTTCGACCGAATGCGTTCTGCGCATAAGAAGGGAATCGTTCAATCAGTTCGGTTGCCGGGTAAACCAGCACTTGCAGGCTCAACTCCGGGCCGCCGCGACGCAGGCTTTCCTGGGCGACGGCAGCACAGAGATTGCCACCCGCCGAATCACCGCCAATCGCCAGGCGAGTAGTATCGATGCCCAACCCTGCGCCATTGCTTGCCATCCATTCCAGTGCCGCAAGCGCATCTGCCCGGCCGGCGGACAAGTCGTGCTCAGGCGCCAGGCGATAGCGTACTGCAATGACGATGCAGTTGGCACCCAGCGTGATGCTGCGGCAGATGCCATCTGCGGTGTCCAGATCTCCGATGATGAAGCCGCCACCGAAAAACCACATGAACGCGGGCTTTGGTTGCCCGTCATCTTCAGGTTTGAAGATACGCAAGGCGATGGCGCCGCCCGGACCGTCAATCAGTTGCTCGGTCACCGACTCAACCCGAGGGCGGCGCCCCAGTGCCAGAGCCGTCAATCGCCAGCCCTGGCGCAATCTGTGTAGCGAGTAGTCTTCCGCAGCACGCAGGCCCATGGAAAGGTTAGCCAGACGCAGAAAGGCTCGCGCCTCACGATCGGGTTGGTGCGCGCGCAACACGCGAGGCATGCCGATAGCGTATCGCTCAGGGTCCTTTTCTTGCTCTTCGTTATTTTTCATTGCCACTCCATTCGCCAAGGATCCGTATACCGTGCATCAGCAACAGACTACTGAGCACCACGGACTCCGGTGGCTACCCACAATGGGGGGGCCTCGAAAAATACTAAACCACGAAACGCCCGTTAAACGATTTAACCAATCTGTTGCGTCGAGCGGTTGAACCCACCGTCGTTTTCAGCCTTTTCTCACAGGCAGCAACCAGCCCAGGCTGTATGGAAACGCACWGAGTACGTCGAAAGCTGAGAGCTACGGGTGTTACCTGTGAAACCGGCAGGCGAAAAGCGCGAATTGCCTTAGCCAAGTACATAGGCGTTCATGATGCTGTTTGGGCCGCGTCAGCTGCACAAACAACCACTCATGGACGATCAGACGGCGAACTCACGTTCTGCTCGCTTCGAGCAGTCTTGCGGTGCCGAAAATGGTCATCATCCGTTTGAGGTTGTAGGCGAGAACATGACGGCTCATCTCCGGTGCTTACCCGCGGCAGGGTTTTGGTCAGGAAGTGGGTACTTCCCATCCAGTATTTGAGCGTTCCGAAAGGATGTTCAACGGTCCGGCGACGCCTAATCATCGTTGGATCATTTTCCAGCCGAGCTGGCATCGCATCGCATCGCTTCGACTGCAGTTTTATGTTCTCAGCGCTTTACCCGGCGCACCTTACCCGTCGCACATTGCTTCTGCATTGCGCAGGACTAGCAGCCCGAGAACCAATAACAGTGCAGAAGCATGCCATCTTCCACCGAAGAATGCCGCCGGGTCAGTAACTGTCCCGCAGGGCATCGATACTCGTCCGATGCAACAAGGTAGATGAAGTCCTGATTACCAAATCGGCCTTCGGCTTTGCTGCCGGAGGTCAGGGGTTTCGGTACGAAGGTGGTGATGCCAGCCTGCTCACAGGCAAGGATTTCCAGACCGTTGCAATAGCTTCGGTCGGCTACCACCGTTAGCGACTCCGCCTCGATTTCTTCATACACCTAGTTCGCCAAATTGCTCAGCTGCCCACGATCATTGCCAACGTCACCTCGTGGGCAATGATCAGATGGTGCTTATCGTCGGCCGCTGTTTGGACGTTGTGACCAACCGTCCGGTGCCTTGGTCGCTCGCGGCCATTGAGCGTGCATCTGGATCGGAAAGAGAGGTTTGTTGGTCTGGACGCTCGTGGAACTACACCTCCATTTCCTTGAGTATCTGCATCTGCTTTTTCAGTGTTTCTATCTATTCTTTAAGCCGCTCTGCTTTGGCTTCAGCCACTTCGGACGAAGCCCAATCTGCCGAATCCATTTCCGCCAGATATCGATCGATGCTCTGTTCAATCTGCTGCATGCGTACCTTCCCGAAGGGCTTGCTGGCTTAAGTTGTCACAGCAGAATTAACCGTGCTCTCTCACAGGAACTTCTTGGAGAGAATGCACATTTTTGGTTTCCTTAGGGCCTCACCAGAATGTCCGTTTCTGGCTGATTCTGTTGAAAAAGTAGATCTCCTGCCTGGCCTGCGGCAAAATCAGGTCATCGGCCAGCGGGGGGATTCGCAGCATGATGGGACAATTGTCGAGTGGGCAAGAGAGACTGTTTTACTCGTTCAGCATTGAAGATCACATCCCAGCCAATCACCTCCTGCGCAACATTGATCGATGCCTCGATCTAAGCGATCTACGCCATTACCTCGCCGACTTTTATAGCCCAATCGGGCGTCCTTCGATTGATCCTGAACTGATGATTCGCCTGCTGATCGTGGGCTATTGCTACGGCATTCGCTCCGAACGCAGGTTGTGCGAAGAGGCTCATTTGAACCAGGCATATCGCTGGTTCTGTCGGTTGAGCCTCGAAGACGAAGTCCCCAATCACTCTACGTTTTCCAAGAATCGGCACGGTCGTTTTCGCGACAGCTCGTTGTTTCGCTGGCTGTTCAACGAAGTGCTGCGTCGCTGCATGGACGCAGGTCTGGTCAAAGGCGAAGGTTTTGCTGTGGACGCCAGCGTCATCAAGGCGGACGCCAGTCGGCAACGTGGCGTACCCGGAAATGAAGAGATCAACTGGAGCGATCCGTCGCTTAGTACTCGGGCCGTCCGTGAGTACCTTGAAGCGCTGGATGAAGAAGCATTGAGCGAAGCACTGCCCAAGCGCCTGTCGCTGACTGACCCGCTTTCTGGTTGGACCGCAGCGCCAGGAGGCCCGGCGTTCTTCGCTTACTCGACGAACTACTTGATTGATGTCGAGCATGGCGTGATCATGAATGTGGAACCGACGCCAGCTCATCGAACCGCCGAGGTCGAGAGCACCAAGTCCATGATTGAGCGGATCGAAGAGCGCTTCGATATCAAACCGGATCGGCTCATCGGCGATACCGCTTATGGAACCGCACCGATGTTGGCCTGGATGGTCGACGAAAAAGACATCGAGCCGCATGTGCCGGTGTGAGACAAAACCGAGCGTAAGAACGAGAGTCTCTCGATCAGTGATTTTCAATGGAATGAAGAGGTGCAGGAATATCGTTGCCCCATGGGGTACGCCCTGCGTAGCGAGTGGCGGGCCTTCAAGAACCAGCGCTCACATGTCACGAAAGCCGACACAATCATCTTTCGATCCCGGCAAACAGACTGCTCTAAATGCTCGATAAAAGAGCGCTGCTGCCCAAACACCTCGTTCCGAAAAATCGCCCGTAGCGTCCATGAGGCGGCACGCAATGTTGCTCGGCGAATTGCTGCAACACCGCAATACGTGTGCTCTCGCCATGAGCGAAAAAAGGTCGAAATGTTGTTCGCTCACCTCAAACGAATCCTGAAGCTGGATCGATTAAGGCTACGGGGAATGACCGGTGCAAACGACGAATTTACCTTGGCTGCTGCGGTACAGAATTTAAGAAGACTGGCGAAACTGACCTCACAAGGGCCGCCGGCCACGGGATAGGTACGCACGGAATCAGCAAAAACCCTCAAATTAACCTACTAACCAAGCTGCAAAGATCAACGCAGAACCCAAAAACCACCCAGCGTGGTGAATAGGTTCTGAAGTGACGGCCAACCTTAATGTCTTCCAGTCTGAAATTTCGACTTTTTCAACAGAATTGGCCGATTTCTGCCTGTCGCGACCGGCTGAAAACGGCCCAGAGTGTGTAAAAACGCCTTCGTGAACCCTTGCTATGATTTCTTAGGATTTCATCGTAGGGATCGCCCATGAAGCGCTTTATCCAAGGTGAACATCGAGGCCAAGGCACCTTACTTCCCGAGAGCCTCGACGACTACGTCAGCGATACCAACCCGGTGCGCGTAGTCGACGTCTTCGTCGATGAACTCGACCTGGCCAAACTGGGTTTTGACGGTGCCATTCCGGCCGACACTGGCCGACCTGCTTACCATCCCTCGGTCTTGTTGAAGATCTAGCTACGGTTATCTCAACCGCATCCAGTCGAGACGATGGCTGGAGCGAGAAGCTCAACGCAACGTCGAACTGATGTGGCTGACCGGGCGTTTGATGCCGGACTTCAAGACCATCGCCAACTTCCGAAAAGACAACAGCAAAGCCATCAGAGGCGTCTGCCGCCAGTTCGTCGTGTTGTGTCAGCAGTTGGGACTGTTCGGAGAACATCTGGTCGCCATGGATGGCAGCAAATTTAAAGCCGTCAACAACCGCGACCGCAATTTCACCAGCGCCAAACTGAAGCGGCGAATGGAAGAAATTGAATCGAGTATCAATCGTTACCTGACGGCACTCGATGCTGCTGATCGGCAAGAACCAACAGCTACCGAGCCCAGCGCCGTGCGGCCGGAAGAGAAAATCGCCAAGCTCAAAACTCAAATGAAAGAGCTTCAGGCGATCGAAATTCAGCTCAATGAATCACCGGATAAACAGGTCTCACTGACCGATCCAGACAGCCGCTCCATGATGACGCGCGGCACGGGAATTGTTGGCTACAACGTGCAGACAGCGGTCGATACGCAGCACCATTTGATCGTTGCGCACGAGGTGACCAACGTTGGTTCCGACCGCGATCAACTCTGCTCGATGGCCAAGCAAGCCCGCGAGGCGATGGCCTCAGATACGTTGTCGGTGGTGGCTGACCGAGGTTACTTCAAAAGCGAACAAATCCTCGCTTGTCACGATGCAGGTATTACCGCCTATGTGCCCAAGCCGATGACCTCAGCAGCCAAAGCCGATGGGCGTTTCAACAATGATGCCTTCATCTACGACGCTTCAAAAAATGAATACATTTGTCGAGCTGGCGAGGCACTGATCTGGCACTACTCCTACGTTGAAAAAGGCCTGAAGTTGCATCGTTACTGGAGTTCGAAATGCCAGGGCTGCGCGTTGATGTCGCAATGCACCCCGAGCACGGAACGACGAGTTCGACGCTGGGAGCATGAAGTTGTATTGGAGGAAATGCAGCTTCGGCTGAGCAAAGCACCGGAGATGATGCGCGTCCGAAAACGGACGGTTGAGCATCCCTTCGGGACGCTCAAACAATGGATGGGGACGACACACTTCCTGACGCGAAAACTGGCCGGAGTGAGTGCGGAGATGAGCTTGAATGTTCTCGCCTACAACTTGAAAGGGGTCATGAAAATCATCGGTGCCAACGGTTTGATTAAAGCGCTGTTGGCCTAAAAAAGGCTGATTTTGGCCCATCCCAGAGACTGTAAAACGGCGTTGACGTGTTCCAGGTCGCGATTGATGCGACACGCAGCATTTGCCTTGTGATCGTTCCGCCACGAACGTCAATGATCCAAGACGATGAGGCCATGAGCGTTTTTACACACTCTGGGCCAAAAGCAGTCACTCACGTATCCGGCTGAATGGATAACCCTACCCGCTGTCACAAGTCACGCATTCTGTAACCTACTAAAAAATACTGAATGGATAATCGACTATCATGCGGTACTCATCTGCGTTCGAATTGCCACGGATATTGCCCGGAGCCGTATAGCCATCACCTGTACGGTGAGCAGCCCAACGCAGCGTTACAGTCACTCCCTTGGCCTTGCCGTCTGGCACTGCATAACGCAGGGCCACATCTCGTTCCCAATGATGAGCATCCTTTCCCGAAGCATTGTAAATGTATCCATAGCCCGGGTTCGCGGGGTCAACCCCAGTCAGGTCCGCTTCGCCTCGGGTATAGGACGTGCTGAGCTGCATGTTTGAAGGCCGCTCGCCCGGCAGTGCAGGTCTGCTCGCCATAGGCGTGGGTAAAAGAGGTGCCCTCTCTCGCAATACGGTCGATGCTGGGCGTTTCGTAACCCATCAGCCCTTGGTTATAGGCGCTGATATTGCTCACCCCGACATCGTCGCCAAAGATCACCAGGATATTCGGCTGCGCAGCACTGGCAAGTGGAAGACCCGCACAAAGCGGGACCACGAGCGCCAGGCGAGTAAACCACTGTCGTGCATTGAGCATTTCTTATTCTCCGATCATCGTGGCGACAGTGCGGCAACTCAGTGAGACAAGGACAAAAGGTGTCCTTGTCTGATTGTCACCACGCTCATTTGCACACCACTGTTATTCACAATGGAAGAATGATTGGAAGCACCATCAGACAAATTGTATTCATTGCCTCTGCTATAAATTTTCGTGATGACCGCTTATTGGACACTGATCTGGAAAGAGGTCCGCCAGATGTAGCTACAAAGTTAAATCCATCGTCGAATGCAAATAACATAAGCTTTGTATGAGCGATCCCTTAGGGCGATTGCGGCCCCTCATGACAGCCAGAAACCGGCCGTTAGATGCACAAAAAATAGGCGCCCCTATGGGCGCCCAAAACCGCCTCCCAACCAAGGAAGCAAAAAGGAAGCGGTAACTCAATGGTTAGCGTACGCGTTGGACAGAGTCCGCTAGCATCATACCTATCGGTTCAGAAGTGCCACTCAAGATGCACYGTCGGTGCGTAGGTGTCAGTACCCGGTTTGTGGATCGCTCCATATTTGTGTTTCCAGTACTCGTAGCCCGGTCCGATCAGCAGTTTGTTTTTACTGCCAAAGGCTATCTGCCCCACATCGACCATTAACGACGCGCGAACCAGGCTTTCCTCGGCCGTGTCCTGTTTAAAATAATCCTTGCCCTTCTGCGTCTTGTAACTGGCGAACCCTTGGAATTTGAGCGGCACACTGCCCAGTTGAAATGGGAAACCCCACACCATGTGCAGCACGTAATACGGATCGAACTGAATGTTCTCGGTCTGGCAAGCGTTCAACCCACAATGGTTCCATTCCATGGCGTAAAGCAGGCTGATATCCAGGTACCCGGGCACGTCGAACTTGAGTGTCGGGCCCACCACCAACATGCGCTTACGGGTCGCGAATTCGGTGTTCTTGTAGTTGAGTTCGACCCCACTGCTCAGCGCCACTTCCTTGACCGGACCGAAAGCCATTGAACGGTCAAAGACCTTGCTCAGAAACAGTTGATGGCGATAGACCAGATAGGCTTCTGTCGCGCCGGAGTTACTGTCCTTCTTCGGGTCATTGCTGTCGGACTTCAGGACGTCCAGATTGAAGAAGTTGGAACCCGTGTCATTGCCGCTGACATGACCCAGTTGGTAGATCTCCTTCTGGACCTTACCCCGCACGCTGGGCTCGGTGAAGTCGGTGCCATAGCGAAACCCGACAAAGGTATCGCTCCATTCCTTGGCGTTTACGCTGGTCGTGGCCAGGCTCATTACGCCAGCAGCCAGAAGTGCCTTGAAATACGTTTTTTGTAGTTGTTGTACGTACATAGTCAAGATTCCAATAAGTTCAGCCATGTGTTAGCCGTATGAACAGTGTTTCAGCGCTATGGATTTCAGGCGTGAGAACCCCGCGCCCGCTTAGTCATAACGACCGGGATCAAACGATCAAATGCACTGCTAGTGACTGAAAACGGTCCGACGCAGACGGTGAAACGCTTGCGCACTTAAAATCAACTTCAACCTCTAGAATATCGCGTGGACTGCCAGGCCATTATTTGCCAACCCGCGTCGCCCTCTCTCCAGACGCTGATATAACGCGAGTTCAACAGCATGGGCTCACCCCGAATAATCACATCCATGTCGATCAGCCCGGTGATGACGGCGCAGGTTCCTACCATACGTATGCGCTCTTGCTGACTGTCGAAACTTCGATAGTGCCAGATCCCTGCGCGCATTCCCTGCAGATAGTCACTCTTGCTATCGCTCTTACCATCGGAGTGGCTATAAGTAAGATCGTCGGTATAGATGCCTTCCAGAAAGTCCATGTCCAAGTCGATCATCGCCTGACGACGGCGTACTTCAAGGGCTTCAATGTGTTGTTTTGTCTGTTGCTCTAACATGCTTAAAACTCCGTGCTTGGCGGTTGATCGCATCCGCGATTAGCGGAATAACCGAATGAGTACTCTCATCTACGAATGGCGGGTTTCCAGTGGCGCGCTTTGCGCAGAATTTACCTCGGGGATTTCTGCATGGGGCATGAAAAACATGGTGATCGTTGCCAAGGCAAAGAAGCCTGCGCAGACCAGCAACCCCAACGCCAAGCTGTAATGGGTGGCAATACCACTCAACAGTAACGGGGCAAACGCCGCCAGGCCGCGGCCGAAGTTGAAGCAGAAGCCGGCACCGATCGTGCGCACCCGGGTGGGGTAAAGGGCGCTGAAGTACGACGCGAACAGACTGGCAAAGGCATAGAAGAAGGCATAGACCGGCCCCAGCCAGAACAGGATGGCGTTCTGTGTGGTCAGGGCATAAATCGACAGCATGACGGCACTGCCCAGCAGTGAAAGCAACGTAGCGTTTCTTTTGCCGATGTGGTCGGCAATGAAGCCAAATGCGTTAATCCCGATGAACGCGCCGATGTTCAGGATTGCCATGAAATTGGCCATCATGCCCATGTTTAGACCACGCTCTTGCACCAGGTAGGTCGGCAACCAAGTGCTCGCGCCCCAGAAGCCGATGACTGCACAACTGGCTGCCAGGGTACCCAACAGGGTCAGCCGCAGCAGTTCAGGAGCAAAGATTTCGCTGACCGAGACGCGCATCTGAAGCTTGGGGTTGGCAAGGCTCTTGGCCTTCTGCTCTTGCCATTCCCGGGATTCGGGCACAAAGAAAAAGAGGTACGCCACTGGGATCAGCGTCGAGATACCCGCCACCAGAAATAGCATCTTCCAGTCCGGCAGGTAGTTTGCCGCGGCCATTGCCGCGATGGCGGCGCCGATCGGGAAGGAACTCAGCACAAAACCGGTCGCTCTTGCACGCTGATGCGCAGGCCAGGTCTCCGTCACATAGGCAGAGACAATTCCCCAGACACCACCCAGCCCCAACCCAGAAAGGAAGCGAAGCAACAGGAGCAAGGCCCAACTGTGGGTAGTCGCAACCAGGGTGGTCAGCACACCAAACACAATCAACGATATGAGCAGTGCCTTGCGTCGACCAAAGTTATCGGAGTACCAGCCGGTGGTGATGCTGCTAAAACCGATACCCAGCAGGGTCGCCGAAGCGAGCATACCGGCCTCGTTGAAGCTCAGGCCGAGATCCTGGCGGATCACCGGCAGCGCGATAGTCAGCAGGATGATTTCCATGGCATCGAACAGATACGCCAGGAAGCCGCCGACAAGCACATGCCACTTCGAAAGAGATTTCATCGTGGTTTTCCTTATTTTTGTTGTTGTGCCAGTCCGATGGATCGGGCGCGATCAGCCAAAGCGCGCAATCAGTCGGGCTGGGGGATTTACTTTTTTTACGGAGGGCGTAGTCAGTTAGAGGAGCAGGCAGGCTTCCTCAAATTCGAGACGCGGGCTGCGTGCAAATAACTTGGCGGTATCGCCATAACCGAGGTTGCATAAGAAGTTTGATTTGATCTGCATGCTGGCAAAGGCAGGCGGCCGGTCGGTGTCAGGGGTGAAAAAAGCTTGATCAACCCACTGATGATCAAACCCGGACATGGGACCGCAGTCGAGCCCCAAGGCGCGCGCCGCGAGGATGAAGTAGCCGCCTTGCATCGAACTGTTGCGTAGCGCCGTTGACTCGATCAACTCCGGCTGCCCAGCAAACCAATCGCGCACGCCGGGATTGTGCGGAAACAGCTTGGGCAATTGCTCGTGGAATAGCGTGTCGTAACCGATGATGGCAGTCACCGGTGCACTTATTGTCTTTTCAACGTTGCCAGCGCTCAGTGCCGGAAGCAGGCGCTGTTTAGCCTCGGCGCTACGCACAAACACGATACGTGCCGGACAACCGTTAGCACTCGTCGGCCCCCAACGCATCAGGCCATAAAGGTTTTTGAGTGTGTCATCGCTCACTGTTTGATCGAGCCAGCCGTTCTGGCTTCGGGCCTGGCGAAACAGCAGGTCAAGCCCCTGCTCGGTCATTGCTTTACTCATGGCATCGGTCCTTTTGAGAGAGATCAACTGTGCCGCTGGCGGGACGTCGCAGACCGAGGTTCGGTCTGTTGCGTTTCACACTTGCCACCAAGGAAATACTCCACCGACATCGGTGGCCCCCACTGATAGAGGCTATCGTCACAGGCTTGGGTGAAGCCTGACGGTGAGTCCTGGTTGAACAAGTCACCGTCCGTGAAATGCTCGATGAGGTTGCCGGACGGGTCGCTCCAGTAATCGAAGATCTGGCTGCCCAACACATGTCGGCCCACCCCCCAAAATGGCGACCAGCCTTGCTGGGTCATCCAAGCATGTCCCAGGCACTGCGCGTCGAAGTCTTGAACCTCGTAGGAAACGTGATGGACGAAGTCTTTTTCCGCCTGGAACAGTGCAATGGTGTGATGGTCAGTCCATGCACTCCCACGGTTCAATCGCAGGAAGGCCGCCGCCGGGCAGTCCCGATTGGGCTCTTCAACCACCAGATCGGAGGGCAGCATGCCAAGCACCTGCTTGTACCAGTCCAGATGCGCGACCATGTCCTGTACGCCGATTGCCGCATGGCCGAGACGCAACACTTGCGCAGCACCTTTATTGGGGCGTTGCACATCGCCGAAGCGCTGTTTTTCTTGCGCCGAGTTAATGGTCAACGCCGCGCGAAGGTCTAGAGAACCCACCGGTTCAATGCCGTGGACCAACTCAATCCGGCGGCCGGACGGATCGTGCAGCACGACACATTGCCCACCTCCGGGCCCCTCTAGTGCGTGGATGGCTGACGCACCCGACAGCTGAGTGGCCTGGTGCAGGTCGTCGAGACTCTCGACGGCGAATGCAATGGCGCCAAAGCTGCTGTGTTCGGCCTTTTCGGCGATATACACATAAGGCAGCGAACAGGCCCCACGCAGGTAAAGCCGCTGTTCGGTCCGGTGCATAACGACCAGGCCGAAATCGGTCAGGAAGCGTTCGATCACCGCGAGATCGGGATGACAGTAGACGACGTGGTTGATGTCTTTTATCTGCAACACGAAAGTGCCTCCTTGGCCGCTTTCAGAGCGGTGCTCTAGAAGCGGGCCATCGACAAAACTCAAGGCTGCCCGGTTGGATTTGTTCGGGCACACCCTTCAATGAGCGGAACAACAGGTCCGTCGATTTCAGGGCAGCAGGGTCTGCGAACGGCAAAGTCGTTCGGCAAACATGTGACAGCCATGGATCGATGGGTCAGCCGTCGGCCACGTGCAGCCGGATCGGTTGTTCCGCTATCTCGAAAGTGAATCTGACGCGTGGCTTCAGACCGATGAAGGCTCGTCGGCAATCAAATTGCTCAGCGTGCCGAGTCCTTCGATTTCTACGGTGCACAGATCGCCAGGCTTCATGAACAGCGGTGGACGGCGCGCCCAGCCGATCCCCGCAGGCGTGCCGGTGACGATGACATCACCGGGCTCCAGAGTGACTGCTTCACTGAGGGTGGAAATCAGGTCGACGACGCTGAAGATCATATCCGCGGTGTTGCCCTGCTGCACGATCGCCCCATTGAGGCGAGTCACCAGTTTCAGGCCGCTGGCGCCTGGTGGCAGTTCGTCGGCACTGACGAAGGTCGGGCCAAACGCGCCCGTAGCATCGAAGTTCTTGCCAATCGTCCATTGCGGCGATTTGAACTGGTAATCGCGGATTGAGGCTTCATTGAAGATCGCATAACCCGCAACATGTTCCAGAGCGCGATCCTTGGTGATGTGTCGGCCACCGGTACCAATGACGACCGCCAGTTCACCTTCGAAATCCAGTTGCTCGGAGACACGGGGACGAATGATGGGTTCGCCATGGCCAATCAGGCTCGAGGCGAAACGAGGAAAAAACGTTGGGTAGGTCGGCTGCTCGTATGGGCTTTCCTTGGTGTGATCGGCATAGTTCAAGCCGACACAGACAATCTTGCCTGGACGCTCGAGAGGTGGCAGGTAACGAATTTTCGACGGATCCAGCAAACGCGCATCGCTCAAACGCTCGTGGGCGGATTTCAATGCGCCCTCACCTGCCTGGAGCAGGTCATGGAGCGAACCCGGGTAGCCGGCTTCGTTTTCGTTCAAACCGCGCAGGACGCCCGCTTGCTCAATACCCAGCCCTTTGGAAGTGCCTTCTACGAATCGTACAAAACGCATGATCTGTGCCTCTATTATTCTTATGTATTTTCGAAATGGTACGGTACGTTACCGTACCCTTGAGACGAAAGGTGCACCCAAACGAAAAGCGGGTCAAGAGTGCTGAACACCTTTTTTGTAATTTTTTTTGGCTTACTTAAACGTTCGATGCATGCCTGTCCGGCTGGAACGCATACCTAGAGCCGCGTACGCTATGGCAAACTTCGCAGCGTACTTTTTAGGAATACCCGAGCGCCACATGGAAACCCCTACCCCCAAACAGGCAGCAAAGCGGCAAAGCATTCTCAAAGTG
Organism: Pseudomonas sp. P1_F1_2; assembly: GCF_056405815.1. Lineage (NCBI taxonomy): Bacteria > Pseudomonadati > Pseudomonadota > Gammaproteobacteria > Pseudomonadales > Pseudomonadaceae > Pseudomonas > Pseudomonas sp. P1_F1_2. The sequence goes on from NZ_JBFUBK010000011.1 coordinate 81,073, forward strand.
GCAACCGACATGTTCCTCACCGATGGGTACTCCGGGGTCAGTGTCGACGGGCTTATTGCGAAAACCGGTGGATCAAAGCGCACGATCTACAGCTACTTTGGCGGCAAGGAAGGGTTGTTTTCGGCGATTATCGAGCAGCTCTGTGCGGAGAATGTCAGCCCCCTCACCCACATGGATCTCAAGCAACAGCCCTTGCAAGACGCCCTGTCGACCATCGCGAAGATCTTTCTGGATGTGGTGCTTTCACCTCGCACCATCGCCCTGCACCGCTTGATTGTTGCCGAAGCGCTTCGAGCTCCGGAGGCGGCGCGGTCGTTCTTTGACGCCGCACCGGCGACGGCTTACAACTGCCTGGCCGAGTACTTCAAATGGGCCGAAGAAGCCGAACTGATCACCTCAGGCAACGCCCATATCCGCGCAAAGATTTTCCTCGATGCCCTGACCGGTGATCTGCAATTGCGTTGCTTGCTCGGGCTTGGCAAGTGCCCTTCGACATCGGAAAGGGAACACCTGATCACAGAGACCATCTCCATTTTCATCAACGGCGTGTCACCCAAGCAGTGTTAGGCCGTGGGATTGCTTTAACTGATCAATGAGTCGATTGCGAAGCTAATGGAATCGCCTTTCAACGCGCCAGTCGATATTTGGATTAAGGCTTCTGCTGGACCTTTAACATTCGCAACAGCGTGAATCCCTAATTTCGTGGTGCCCACCTAGGCATCTCAACCATAATGGTTAGAGATACCTAAGGAGTCAGATGCTATTTGATAGCACTTCAAGACGACCCATTAGCAGCCTTTGGTTTGCATCCGCCATCTCACGTAAGAAACTCCAGGTCGCCTTCATCCGAGCAATGTCCTTGAACTCAATTGGCATCAACATCCAGAACGTCCTGGTGAACTCGATCTGCTCACCCAGCACTCGTTTTAAACATGGATCCGCATCTGCAGAGAATGATGGAAGAATGGCAATGCCCGCCCCGGCTGCGGCGGCCTGTTGCTGCGCGAGAATGCTGGTACTCCGTAGCACAATGTGACGGGGCTGACCTATTTCATCGAGATAAAGCAGTTCTTTGCTGTACATCAAGTCTTCGATATAACTGACGAAATTGTGTTTACTCAGATCTTCGCGGCTTTCAATTGACGGATGCTGCGCCAAATAACTGCTCGAGGCATAGAGCTTGAGCACGTAATCAGTGAGTTTAGTAATGATGAACGGGCCACGTACCGGCCGCTCTAAGGTAATTACGATATCGGCCTCATGTCTCGACAGTTGCACCATGCGCGGTACCGCCAATAAATCGATACGTAGATTTGGATAGCGCTTGGTTAGCGCAACCAATTGCGGAGCGAGCATGGTGGATCCGTAACCCTCAGTCACACCGATCCGCACCTGCCCGGAAAGACTCTCTCCCTGCCCAGCTTTGGATTGTACGATTGCCGAGCATGCGTTTTCCATCGCCTCTGCGTGTGGCAACAGATTCCGTCCCGCTTCAGTCAAGCTATAGCCCGTAGTTGCTCGAAGAAACAACTGAGTATCCATGCTTTTTTCCAAAGCCTGTACACGGCGTGAAACCGTCGTGTGGTCAACCCCTAATCTACGCGCAGCCACCGTCAACTTGCTTGCACGGGAAAGTTCTAGGAAGTAGCGCAAATTGTCCCAATCCATGAAACACACCTCATAGCCGTGCAAAAACGCAGAATAACCCTGCGCCAAGCCACATTGCTACAAGCAAAAATGCACTGCTAGGATCAATGCCAGGGTTCTCATCGCATCGCGGTGAGATCAGCCACCGAAACTTCTTTTGAAAGGCTCGATTGATCATGGCAGCGCAAATCAACGAACGTACAGTACCAACCGTCAAACTGATGATCGGCRGCAAGCTGATCGAATCCACCACCAACCAATGGCGCGATGTGGTCAACCCGGCCACCCAGGAAGTCCTAGCCCGCGTACCCTTCGCCACAAGCGAGGAAATGAATGCTGCTGTGGCAAGCGCGAAGGAAGCCTTCAAAACTTGGCGCAAAACCTCCATCGGCACACGCGCGCGGATCTTCCTCAAGTATCAGCAATTAATCCGCGAGAACATCAAGGAGCTTGCGGCGATTCTTACTGCTGAACAGGGTAAGACCCTGCCCGACGCCGAGGGAGACGTCTTCCGCGGCCTTGAAGTGGTCGAGCACGCGGCCAACATCGGCAATCTGCAAATGGGGGAGTTGGCCAACAACGTGGCCGGCGGCATCGACACTTATACCCTGCTGCAACCGTTGGGTGTATGTGCCGGCATAACTCCATTCAACTTCCCGGCGATGATCCCGCTGTGGATGTTCCCGATGGCCATCGCCACCGGCAACACCTTCGTCCTAAAACCCTCCGAGCAGGATCCTATGGTCACCATGCGTTTGGTCGAATTAGCGATGGAAGCCGGAGTTCCGCCGGGTGTACTCAACGTGATTCACGGTGGAGTCGATGCAGTTAATCTGATTTGTGATCACCCGGACATCAAGGCGGTGTCTTTTGTTGGTTCGACTAAGGTTGGGACCCATGTCTATAACCGCGCCATTCTTAATGGCAAGCGTGCACAGTGCATGATGGGTGCAAAGAACCATGCCATCGTCATGCCGGACGCGAACAAGCAACAGACGCTCAATAACTTGCTTGGCGCCGCTTTCGGTGCGGCCGGTCAACGTTGCATGGCACTGCCTGTGGTCATCCTGGTAGCCGAAGCACAGAACTGGCTGCCGGAACTTATTGATAAGACCAAAACCCTAAAAATCGGTGCCGGAGACGAAGCGGGCACTGACATCGGCCCCGTAATTTCTAGTGCTGCGTTAGATCGCATCAGTAGCCTGATCGCCATGGGCATCAAGGAAGGTGCGGAGCTGGAGTTGGATGGACGTAACCCGCAGGTGAGTGGCTACGCTACAGGCAACTTCGTCGGCCCAACGATCTTCTCCAACGTCACCTCCGAGATGAGCATTTACCGAGARGAAATCTTCGGGCCAGTGCTCTGTGTGATGTCCGCAGCTACGCTCGACGAAGCGATCGCCCTGATAAATGCCAATCCGAACGGCAACGGCACTGCCCTCTTCACTCGCTCCGGTGCTGCGGCTCGCCACTTCCAGGAAGAGATCGATATCGGTCAGGTCGGCATCAATGTGCCCATCCCGGTACCAGTTCCATTGTTCTCCTTCACTGGCTCGCGCGCGTCTAAACTCGGCGACTTGGGTCCATATGGCAAGCAGGTGGTGCAGTTCTACACTCAGACCAAGACAGTTACCCAGCGTTGGTTTGATGAAGACGAGGTGGGTGGCCCAGTGAACACTACTATCACCCTTAAGTGATCTACGCGTGCCCTAGTCAATCTCTGACTACGGCACGTGACCGCTGAATGTTTTCTGTTGAGCGTCACCATTACACGAAGCGTTGTTGATGATAGCGCATGCGTTTGTTGGGCAACTCCGATGGTTTTGAAAACCAACATTCTTCGATGACGGGATGTCCGAAAAGCGACAAGTACACACGTCCCTGCTGCGTCTGAGCCTCAAACAGCAGCCTTGCCGAGTGCTGCACCGGGCAGCGTTCATGTCCAAACAGCAAGTTTTTTGGAGGCCTTCACTGATGACTTGCAACTCAGAAGTCTATTCGGATAGCTGCCTGCATCCCTACAAACGAGACAGAGCGCCTAATCTAACAAATCGCATCCATTGCTTAGACGCCAACAACCGGCTGAGCCCGCCACTCGTGTAATCAAACGCAAGATCGCCCCCTTCTAAATCAGTGAACAATCGACTTTCCATACTGAAGGCCTTTAACTCTGGAGCAAGCCATGCAAGATCTCGATCCCGTCGAAACTCAGGAATGGCTGGACGCCCTGGAATCGGTTCTCGACAAAGAAGGCGAAGACCGTGCTCACTATCTGATGACCCGTATGGGTGAACTCGCAACCCGCAGCGGTTCGCAGTTGCCCTACGCCATCACCACGCCTTACCGCAACACGATCCCCGTTACCCACGAAGCACGCATGCCCGGCGACCTGTTCATGGAACGCCGCATACGTTCATTGACTCGCTGGAATGCTGTGGCTTTGGTGATGCGCACCAACCTGCAGGACTCTGATTTGGGCGGGCACATTTCCACCTATGCCTCTTCAGCGACTTTGTATGACGTTGGCTTCAACTACTTCTTCCAGGCCCCGACCGACGAACACGGCGGCGATCTGATCTTCTTCCAGGGCCCCGTCGCTCCGGGTGTCTACGCCCGTGCGTTCATGGAAGGTCGCATCACCGAAGACCAGATGAATAACTTCCGTCAGGAAGTCGACGGTCAGGGCCTGTCGTCCTACCCGCACCCATGGCTGATGCCTGACTTCTGGCAATTCCCGACGGTATCCATGGGGCTGGGCCCGATCCAGGCGATCTACCGGGCACGTTTCATGAAGTACCTGGAAGCCCGTGACTTCATCCCTGAAGGCAAACAAAAAGTCTGGTGTTTCCTGGGCGACGGCGAGTGCGACGAGCCGGAATCCCTGGGCGCGATCTCCCTGGCTGGCCTCGAGAAGCTCGACAACCTGATCTTYGTCATCAACTGCAACCTRCAGCGCCTCGACGGCCCGGTTCGCGGSAAYGGCAAGATCATCCAGGAACTCGAAGGCGTGTTCCGCGGTGCYCAGTGGAACGTGACCAAAGTCATCTGGGGCCGTTTCTGGGACCCRCTGCTGGCCAAGGACGTCGACGGYATCCTGCAACGTCGCATGGACGAAGTCATCGACGGCGARTACCAGAACTACAAAGCCAAAGACGGCGCGTTCGTGCGTGAACACTTCTTCAACTCGCCAGAACTCAAGGCGATGGTTGCTGATCTGTCCGACGACGAGATCTGGAAACTCAACCGWGGCGGCCACGACCCGTACAAGGTCTACGCGGCGTACCACGAAGCGGTCAACCACAAAGAACARCCRACYGTCATCCTGGCCAAGACCATCAAAGGTTATGGCACCGGYGCCGGCGAAGCGAAGAACACCGCGCACAACACCAAGAARGTTGATGTTGAAAGCCTGAAGCTGTTCCGCGATCGTTTCGACATCCCGGTCAARGACGAAGAGCTGGAAAAYCTGCCGTTCTTCAAGCCRGAGCCAAACAGCGCCGAAGCCCGCTACCTGAGCGAGCGCCGCACTGCAYTGGGCGGTTTCGTACCACARCGYCGYGCGMAGAGCWTCAGCGTGCCRACSCCGCCACTCGATACCCTCAAGGCMATCCTTGAYGGYTCRGGCGACCGYGARATYTCYACSACCATGGCTTTCGTGCGGATCCTCGCGCARCTGGTCAARGACAARGAMATCGGCYCRCGCATCGTTCCGATCATCCCGGACGAAGCCCGTACCTTCGGTATGGAAGGCATGTTCCGYCAGTTGGGCATCTACTCSTCCGTCGGCCAGCTCTACGAGCCAGTCGATAAAGACCAGGTGATGTTCTACAAGGAAGACAAGAAGGGCCAGATYCTCGAAGAAGGCATCAACGAAGCAGGCGCCATGAGCTCCTTCATCGCYGCCGGTACTTCGTACTCCAGCCACAACCAGCCAATGCTGCCGTTCTACATCTTCTACTCGATGTTCGGCTTCCAGCGTATCGGCGACCTGGCATGGGCCGCCGGCGACAGCCGCACCCGTGGCTTCCTGATCGGCGGCACCGCCGGCCGGACCACGCTGAACGGCGAAGGCCTGCAACACGAAGACGGTCATAGCCATATCCTGGCCGCTACCATCCCGAACTGCCGCACCTTTGATCCAACCTACGGCTACGAGCTGGCGGTGATCATTCAGGACGGCATGAAGAAGATGACCGAAGAGCAGCAGGACGTTTTCTACTACATCACCG